>JAYNKS010000152.1:0-4556 GCA_038111345.1 Gammaproteobacteria bacterium
TATCGTCCTCGGCGGACTCCTCCTCAAACTGAAATC
Organism: Gammaproteobacteria bacterium; assembly: GCA_038111345.1. Lineage (GTDB taxonomy): Bacteria > Pseudomonadota > Gammaproteobacteria > Arenicellales > UBA868 > UBA868. The sequence continues at coordinate 37 of JAYNKS010000152.1, forward strand.
CGTACTGAAAACCCGAGCAGCCGCCGCCCTGAACGTACACCCGGAAACGAAGCTCCGGATTCGCCTTGGCTTCAATCAGCGAGCTCAGCTGCTTGAGCGCGCTTTGGGTAAGGAGAAGTTCTGTCGAATCGTTCATGGCATGCTCTTGGGTTCTAAAAAAGGATATGAGGTCATCCGGCCGATCTTACAAGGGACGTGCGCGTGAATTAGGGCCAAAGGGCAAGACTTTGAAGTCCTAGCGTTTCCGCCCTGCCGAACATCAGATTCATATTTTGCACAGCCTGGCCGGCGGCGCCCTTCACAAGATTATCCTCGACGACCAGAATCACGGCCGTCTCGCCGCCCTGTGGGCGATAACAAGCAATCCGAACCTGATTTGACCCGCGCACGCTCCGCGTCTCTGGAAGTGAGCCTTCCGGCATCACGTCGACAAAAGGTTCCTGCGAGTAACGCTCGCGGTACAGCGCCGTAAGGTCCATTGAAGTATCGTTCAGTTTCGCATATAGAGTGGATTCAATGCCTCGAATCATCGGCACCAGATGAGGCACAAAAGTCAGTCCCACTTCAGAGCCAGCCACAACACCGAGCGCCTGACGGATTTCCGGCAGATGGCGATGCCCGGACACACCATAGGCCTTGAACGAGTCGGAGGTTTCCGCCATCAAAGTGCCAACCGCTGCCCCTCTTCCGGCGCCCGAGACCCCTGACTTGGAGTCCGCGATTAACGTCTGAACATCCACCAGCCCTGCTTCTATCAACGGCGCGAAGCCCAAAATTACAGATGTGGGATAGCACCCCGGGTTTGCAATCAATCGAGCATCAACCACTTCGGCTCGATTGAGCTCAGGTAATCCGTAGACGGCATCTTGAAGGAGTTCGGGGCAGGCGTGAGTCATGCCATACCAGCGGCCCCATTCGTCGGCGTCTTTCAATCGAAAATCCGCAGACAGATCAATAAGCCGCACACCTGCGGTCATTAAATCTCGGGCATGGGTCATCGCCACCCCATTCGGGGTGGCTGCAAAGACGACATCACACCGTTCAAGCGCCGCCTCATCCGGATCGCAAAAGGCGAGGTCAATGCGCCCGCGAAGACTGGGAAAAATATCCGCGACGGGTCGACCTTTCTCAGAACGCGAACTGATAGCCGTAAGCTCAACCTCGGGATGAGATACCAACAGGCGGAGCAATTCCACGCCGGTATACCCGGTGCCTCCAATGATGCCTGCCTTTATCATGAGACCGTCCCCGCCCGTCTAAACCACTGACTATTTTAACGCTGACGATGGAAGCAGGCCGGCCTCGCGCTCATAACGTTTGAGCAATATGCCCTCGTCGCCGCAGCACGAGTCCGCGCATTTTTTTACCTCGTGCAAGGAGGTCCACCCGGGTAAATAACTCGAGACTGGTGCGTTCTCGTCGGCACAGTCACAGCCTTTGTCAGAATAGTCGTAAACGTGCTCAAGTCCTGCCTGACGCCCGAATTCGACGGCACGCTGCAACGTCTCGACTGGAGTGGCCGGAACGTCAGACATCTTGTATGCCGGATAGAAGCGGGTCACATGCCAGGGGCTGGCAGCGCCCAGGTTAGTCCTCACCCAGTTCGCTATCGCGCGCAACTCCTCCTCGTCATCGTTGTAGCCAGGAATCACGTTGGTGCGGGTTTCAACATGAATGCCCAAGTCGTGGGCCCTCTTGATTGATCCCAACACCTCCGCTACCGACGCCCGAGCGCAAATACGGCGATAAAACGCATCGTCCATGCTTTTGATGTCCGAACACAGGACATCAATCTTGCCTTTCAGAAGCGCAAGCGCCTCGTCGGTCACAAAACTGTTGCTCACATAGACAATGTAAAGCCCGTTCTGATGGGCAAGCTCAGCCACGTCCAGAACGTATTCAAGCCACACCGCCGGCTCCGAATACGTAAAGGCAATGCCCTGAACGCCGCTATTGATCGCCGCTTCCACCAGCTGATCTGGTGGAACAAAGGCCGCCCTGGACTCCCCTTGGGCGAGCTGATCCAATGCGTCGGTACCCCATGAAATCTCAAGGTTATGGCACCCGCCACAACGAAAGCTGCAGCCGTAACTGCCGACCGACAATACTTGCGTGCCGGGACGGTAATGGCGCACCGGCTTAGCCTCAATCGGCCCCACATCCATCGCTGAAATAATGCCGTAAGACAGGTTGTAGAGCACACCGTTTCGATTGACATGTGCCTGACAAAACCCGCGCTGGCCATGCTTGAGGCCACATCGCCATAGGCAGAGATTGCAGCGCGTCTTCTCCTCACCGATCGTCTCCTGCAGTCGCGTTGGCATCAAGCGATAGACGGCAGAGGCGGTCAAATCGGATATGGGCATCGTTATTACTCGCTTCAATATCTGGGTGGAACGATCTGGGTGGAACGCATCGGGCCGGGACAGCTCGACCGAGTCGCAGTCAGGTCGCTATTTTCGCATTACTGATCGCTGTCCTGCCCCAGCGTGATCGGAGCGCCCTCAACGCCTGCATAAAAGACCACAATTTCCGCCTCGGAGGGGCCGGTGTTCGCCCCAAAGTGCCACTTGTCAACATGCTCCACAATGCTGTCCCCGGCTCCAAGCGTTATCACATCACCACTTTTCGTGGTTACCGTCAGTTCCCCTGTCAGCAAGAGGCCGGCATTGATAACGGGATGCTTATGCATTGGGAGTTTTACGCCAGCGGGAATCGTTATCCGAAGAATGGTGACCTCCGGTTGACCACCCGGATAAGCAGGTAACTGCGCACCGTCCCAACTTTTTGTGGTTTTGGTCACGACCTCAACCCGGGTCTCCTCCGCCAGGGATGGAACGGACAGAAGTAGAGCGCACGCCAATAGATACATTTGCTTCATCATAGGTCCTCTCTTGCACACACCCTCGAAGAATCGCTTGTTTCTTAGGATAATTCGGGGCGGGTCAATTATTGGTTCTGACTCTGGATTTCAGTAGTCGGGTCCGAGTTGCTGGCGGGCGGGATAACAGAAGCTGGTCTTCCCAACCCGATATACGTCTGCAGACCGGCATCGGCAAGCGCCTCACCCAACTGTTTTGACTCACCATCGAACGCCGCATTACGCATCATCTTGGGGGCGGACCGAAACATCTGGATAGCTTCTTCCTCAGTTGCCCCCATATTTTGGCCCGCCGATTCAAGATAGACCGACAGAGATTTTCCCCAGTCATCGCACAGAAGGTATAGGCGGCGAATAGTATTCGGATCACTCTCGTATTGAAACGATAGCGCATTCAGACGGTCGTCCCTCGCTTTCATAATTTGCCGATTCGTCGGCAGAACCTGTGCATTTTGCCTATTCACCACATAGATACCGAAGTAGACCTGTGAAACCATGTGCATTGAACCGAAGAATGCGTCCACGTAATCCGTCGGCAACTTCGTAATGTCGGATATTTTTTCAGGTGGGATCAGAGTGGATACGAGCGCCATCGCGCTGCAGTCGAGCGCATCATTCGCGGTCTGAATGTCCGCACTTGCGACGCGTCCCAAGCCCAGGATCGGCAACAGGAGCACCAGGCACCCCACTCGCGTATTCATCCCGGTCTCCTTCGTTGATTGAAAACATAGTGAAGGTCGAGCTTGCAACCACCCGAGCCTCCACCGGCCTGCTTACAAATCAAAAGCGGCATAAGGCAGCGAGGAGGAAACTAAAATAAAAATGCGACACCGGCGACAAACCGTAGCGCATCCGCGTTTTCCCCATTTGTCTTCGCGATATCTCTGGTAGCACCAGTGACCGTTTCATAGTGGACGCCCGCATGAGCACTCCAACCATAGGCCAGACTGAATGCCGCTCTGACGCCAATTTCCACACTGGCTCCCCACGCACCGACGCCGGTTTCAGGATCATCGTTAAGGGGGATATCCAACTCCACGCTCGGGACAAGTGTGGAACCAAAAAGAAACGGTGCTTCGTACTCAAATTCCAAGCGAGCGGAGGAATACTCCGAGACGGAAAGCTGCGCAGCCGTCTCAACAAAATAGGGACCCGTTCCGGTTACCCCGATCACACCGTACAGTCGCTCCAGATCCTCAGGAGTATCGACGCGCAGACCCACCGCAACGTCGTAAAATCGTGTCATCGGGAATCGGAGGAGCCCGTAGGTCTCGAATGACTCGAAAACGCTCTCATCGATCTCTAACTCGGCTTGATTCCGCAATACCCATTTTCTTTCATCTGATCCAACCAGAAATTCCCCCACTCCACTTGATCAGCCCAGCGCCACTATCTGCCGATCGCCACTCGAGCTGCTCGACATTGAGGCCATAGATCACTGGTTCCTCTAGCGCATGCGCGCTGACCATTATGAGGCTTGCCGATAGCCCCGCTGCTCGTCTGAAAAGTTCAATCATTCTTGGCACCTCACCTACGGTTGCGGTTCGACTGCTGCTGAGGAAGGAATTCCCTCGACGATCACCACCCCTCCTTTAAAAACAAATCTTCTCGCAAAAAAAAAGACCGGCATACGCCGGTC
>JAYNKS010000153.1:0-4554 GCA_038111345.1 Gammaproteobacteria bacterium
GAGCAGTGCTTCCTCCACTGAATGAGTGATCAAGACAATGGTCTTACGGGTCTCCTTCCAGATTTTTAAAACCAGAGACTGCATCTTTTCGCGGGTCAGCGCATCGAGCGCGCCCAGCGGCTCATCCATGAGAATCAGATCAGGATCGTTGATCAGGCATCGAGCCAGCGCAATCCGTTGCTGCATACCTCCTGAAAGTTGGTAAGTAGGGGTATTCCCAAACCCTTGCAGGCCTACGATCTCAAGCCACTCGGCGACCTTCGCTTCGGTTTGGATGGGATCCTCCTTTTTCATCCTCAAGCCAAAGTTCACGTTTTGGGCTACCGTTAACCATTCAAAGAGGGCTCCTTGCTGGAACACCATTCCTCTTTCGACACCCGGTCCATTAATTTCTTTCTCCCCCAAGCTGATCTTACCGGCGGTCGGACGCAAAAATCCCGCCGTGATGTTGAGCAAAGTTGTCTTGCCGCAGCCAGACGGGCCGAGGACAGTGAGCAGTTCGCCTTGTCGAAGACTGAAACTCAGGTCTTTCAGAGCATGGACGGTTTCACCTTGTGGGGAGGTGAAGACCATATTCAAGTCTTTGGCAACAAGATCACTCATGGTTCATCAAGAGAAAGCGAAAAAAATGGGCACCAACCGATGATTGGTGCCCATTTAACCACTGATTAAACGATCGATTTACATACCGCCAAGAAACGAGGTATCGACGACTTTAGAATAATCGGGGAGCGCCGGATTTTCAGCCGTGGCGAACATCGCGCCCATGTAGTCCAGCAGTTTCATTATCTTTCCGCCAGAATTGAAGAACTCCGATTTCTGCTGGTCAACTGTCGGGAACCCAAACCCAGACATCTGATTTTTGGTTTTGTCGACGGTCATGCCCGCATCCTTCGCGATCGCGTCCATATCGGACTTGCCGGCAGCAAAGCGCGCGTTATATTCCTGATTGATCTGGATAAAGGTTCGCACCATTTCCGGATTCTCTTTCAGAAACTTATCTGTCACAGATGTGATGTCTATTCCGGTGATCCCGGCATCGTAAGCTTCTTTTACCGTCATGATGAGTTGACCTTTCTCGAGTGCTTTATCAATCGAGTTCTTGCCGAATAAGCAAGCCATGGAGACATTTCCGTCAACCAGGGCGATAGCGCCATCTGCGGGCTCCATATCGACCACCTGAATCTTGGATGCGTCAACGCCCAGAACCTTCATCATCTCTTGGTAGACATAGTCGGCCATGGTTCCCAGTGGTACGGCCGCCTTCATGCCTTCCAGATCGCGGGCGTTGGCTTGGGAGATGCTTTTATCTACGACACAGGTCGTGCCCCCCATGCCGTAGGTTACCGCGATCTCTACCATCTTGATCGGTGCTTTTGCATTGACGGCGTTAACAAAAGGAGCCATGCCCTGCGAGTACGAGATATCGATATCGCCGGAGAGCATCGCTTCCGTCATCTCGACACCGGTTGCGAAGTTTGTCCACTTCACTGGGACACCCAGGGCCTTATCGAATACTTCTTTCACTTTTGCTTCCTGGTTAGGGGTGGCCCATTCCAGGAAAAATGCTACCCGTACTTCATCTGCGGCAGCATGAGCAGTCGTCACGCTGAGATTGGCAAGAACCAGGCCGCCCATCACATAACTCAAAAACTTCTTCATCTTCACTCCTCCGTTTATTTTTTAAAACCTCTCAACAGGGTCGTCGCGACCTTGATTGAAAAACTAGGAAAGGGATTGCGGGGTCCGCAATCTCTCCCCAGATTTTTATAACATAGTTGAGCAGGCCTTTCTAATAGCAATGGGGCGAATACCTCAATTTTTGGGGATTGGTTGGTGAATGGTGCCTGATTCATCCCCGATCACTCGAGTCTGACGTAATCTGCGACGCCAGTGTGAGGCGTCATAACCGGTGCCGCGGTGAAGGACGCATCGGTTGTCCCAGATGACGGTATCGCCAGGCGCCCATTGGTGTCGGATCACGAAGCACGGATCAGTCGCGTGGTTAAGGAGTTGGTCTAGAAGGGCGCGACTCTCAATACCCGTAAATCCCACGATGGATCGGGCATGGGATCCGACGTAAAGATTCTTCTTCTGAAGCGCGGGATTCATTCGAACCAGCGGGTGCATCACCGGTGGTAATGACGCTGCGTGATTCGGATGAACCGGAGCAATGGGGCTGCGGGAGAACACGTAGTCATGAATGACAAAAAGCGGATCGATTTGCTTCTTTAATGCAGGCGATAGTCGTTCGTAGGCCGTGCGCATGCTGGCAAATTCAGTATCGCCGCCCTCCTCGGGAATTTCATAGGCATGAAGAATAGATAGGTAGGAAGGGGTTTCACGGAAAGACGAGTCGGAGTGCCAAAGCTGGTTGCCACTCTGATAACGGGCGTTTTTGGCATCGGCGATGGTCCCATCCTCCCTCACATTGCCGACGGTGCCGAAATAAGTGACCTCTCCGCTAGTGCCGTAAGCGACGTGCTCCGCTTCCGGTGAGCCAAAGCATCTGGTGAATGCCAATTGTTTTTCATCCGTCATGTCCTGGCCCGGAAAGTGCACGAAGGAGTATTGGTCGATGACCGCTCTAAGTTGCGCAACGGCAGATGATGACAGCTGGCCATCGAGCGCTAGTCCAGTAACGCGAGCCCCGAAACCTTCACTAAGGGAGGTGATGTTCAAGCCAAGGCCTCAACTCATGTATTGTGAGATGGTGTAGCCGGAAAAAGACACTCGACGCATTTCGCGTCGATAGCCAAAGTAGTCGTTGACCGCATAGTGTTGGGTGGAAAAATTATCCCAGATGGCTACCATGCCCGGCGACCAGCGGAGTCGACAGCAAAATTCTGGTAACGTGGCATGCGCAAACAGAGCATCGAGAATCGGTCGGCTGTCCGCTTCACTCATACCCTCGAGCCGTAACGCATAAGTGGGATTGAGGTATAGACCCAGTCGTTTGGTTGCCGGATGGGTCAGAACGGCCGGATGGAAGCGCTCCCGGTCGGCGTCCGGGTCATTGCGAAGACTTGCGCCTCGCATTGACTGCTCTTCGAGTGGAGGCGCCCACTTAATGCCATAGGGTTTACCGACATGCGCAATACGACGTGTCGCGAGGAGGTCCTTAAGTGGGATCGAAAGGGCGTCCCACGCCGCCTGCTGGCTCGAAAAGAGCGTGTCGCCACCAAAAGGTGGGACTTGCAGCGCGCACAGAATGGATCCACTCGGCGGCGCTTCGAGAAAGCTAAGATCGGTATGCCAGCCGCCGCCAAAGACCCCAGCGCTATCGTCCGCCTCTTTGATGATATGCGTGAGTTCAGGTTGGGGTGGCTCGCCGGGAGCATAAGGATTCACGATGGGCGTACCAAAGACTCGGCAGAATTCCAGGTGCTGACTCGCATCCAGATGCTGATCCGGTATCGCTAGGACCAGATATTCATCCAGGGCCGCTCGCAAATCGGTTTGCAGGGCGTCCGACATAGGGCCTTGAAGCGTGACGTCAGTGAGGATGGCGCCAATTGAGCCGGTTAGAGGGGTAATGCGCACCGCCTACTCCAAAGCATCTAATTCCAGCTAAAAACCGGGAACATGGATTCAGGCATTTTGGCGCCCGGTTGAACCCCAAGATCTTTTAAGGGGGGAGATGTTTCACCAGGGCGCTCGAGGTACACCATGTCCTCGCCAAGCCATCTCGTTGAAAATGCGCGCCGACGTCCTCGAACGGCGGCTCCGGTCGTGCCGTGAAGCGTCCGAAAATCAAACAGCACGACATCCCCTGGCTCAAGGGGAAAACTTCGGATGGCAGATTCGTCAAAGGCGTCGATCAGTGGCGTGACAGACGTCATGGTGGAATCGTCCTGTTCATAGTCGGTGCCGTCGACGAAGTGCCGGGGAAAGTAAAGCTGTCCGGTCCGGTGCGAACCCGCCAGGAAACGGACCGCCGTCTCTGCGGGCGTTGAATCCAGCGCCACATAGACGCTGACGTTTTGCAGGCCGTCAACGCAATAGTAAGGCAGATCATGGTGCCAGGGCGTTGCGGTCTGAGTGCCGGACTCCTTACAAAAGACATGTTCGTGAAAGAGTTGCGCGGTCTGTGAGCGCATAAATTGAGCAGCCAAATGGGCGGCTGGTGACTGGGAAACAAACGCGTAATACTCTGGGATGCAGTGCCAGTTGCAATAGCTGTCGAAGAATCGACCTTTGCCGCCCGGGGCGACACTGTCACACGGAAAAGCGTAGCGGTGCGCCTCATCCATATTACGCTGAAGGCCTGCGCGCAGAGGCTCCACCCACTCGGGGAAGAGGTTTCGCAACAGGATGACGCCTTCGCGCTGGAAAGCGTCGACGTCCTCCGGAGAAACCGCGATCGTCGGCGAAGCACCGAGTCCGGCTACTGCCGAGGGCGCCGGTCGCCAATCAATGGTCGCGTTGTTGCCTTTGGTCTCTTCATGAGTAGCGTTCTGCATGGTCGTCGTGCTTTATGGTCGGTTCGTGGCTTTGCTAGGATTCACTGTACCACGGCCAATCCTGAGGCTTATTGGGATGAATGGATAAAGC
>JAYNKS010000154.1:0-4525 GCA_038111345.1 Gammaproteobacteria bacterium
GTTCAGGGCTCGCGTATGTGGTGGATTTCGCCGACGAAGTGACCGAGGGCGATGAGGTGTTTACCAGTCACGGGGCGAAAATTATCGTGGATAAGGGCGTCATGAAGTTTGTCGACGGCACAGAAATTGACTTTGCCTCGGATGGTTTTTCCTCAGCTTTTCACTTCAATAATCCGAATGTGGAGGATGCGTGCGGTTGTGGTGAAAGTTTCACCGTTAAGTCGTAACGCCTGATAAATCCGCGCGAGATCCCCCACTCGCGCCGGCCTTTCCCCATGCAGAGTGTGAACTCGCCCCCACCCCGCGCCGCTATTGTGACGTTGGGCTGTAAGATCAATACGTTTGAATCAGCCGCGATGGCGCAGTCATTAAGTAGGGATCAGTGGGATCTGGTGGACCCGTCTGAACCCGCCTCGCTCTATATTGTCAATTCGTGCACGGTGACCGCCGAGGCCGATCGACAGACCCGCCAAATCGTTAGACGCCTTTTGCGCCAGAGTCCCGGGGCACAGGTCGTCTTAACGGGGTGTTACGCGCAAAATGAGGCCGAGGCATGCGCCCAAATCCCAGGGGTCGCGCTCGTTCTTGGCAACGATCATAAGATCGATGTGGCGCGACACGTTCGCAAGCTGGCTCAGACGAATTCGTCTTGCGGCATGATTCAGGTGGATCGGCTGACGGGGCTACCGCCTTCGTTGTTGAACGGATTTGAGGGCAAGACCCGGGCCTTCCTGCAAGTTCAGCAAGGGTGCGATCAGTCCTGTACGTTTTGCGTCATTCATCGGGCCCGAGGCCCGAGCTATTCTTTTGGGACGGACGACATCCTGCGTCAGGCAAAACGCTTTCTCGACGGAGGCTACCGAGAACTGGTCATCTGCGGTGTCGATCTGGGTAGTTTCTCGGACGGCGCTGACGGTTCATCTGAAGATTCGCTCGCCTTAGTCAGGGTGCTGGAGCGGATTGCTGCTCTCCCGGGGGATTTTCTGATTCGCTTGAGCTCAATCGATCCTGCTCATCTTACGCAGGAACTGCTTGATCTAATGGGATCCTCAGGTCGGTTCTGTCCTTACCTGCATGTCTCCATGCAAAGCGGGAGTACGCTGATACTCAAACGCATGAAGCGCCGCTACACCCGAGAAGATCTTCTGAACCGGCTATTGCTAGCAAGAGAGCGGATACCTGGCCTGGTTCTGGGTGGGGATCTGATGGTGGGGTTTCCAACAGAATCGGAGGAAGACTTTAAGGCCTCGATATCGTTGATTGAAGAGGCGGATGTGATCTATCCCCACGTATTCCCGTTTTCAGCTCGACCCGGCACGCCTGCGGCAAAAATCCCGCGGCAGGTTCTCAAGGCAGATCGAAAGCGACGCGCGGCCGAGCTTCGCGCGTGTGGAAAAGGGCTGCGTGATCGGGTCCTTCGCGAGCACGTGGGGTTGGCCCGCGAGGTTTTGGTTGAGCGTGAAAACCTCGCGATCAAGTCGGGCGGCTACCATGGTCGACTCAGTAATTACATGCCCGTTCGCTTGGAGGCAGACCCGCCCGTCGCCGGTGAACGGGTCTTAAGTCAGATTATCGGAGTGGATGATGAGGTGTTGATTGCCCGGGCGATAGCGGGCGAATAAAATCACGCCTCCCCATTATTGCCATCGAATCGGTTCCGGATGCCGAGGCTGGCACAAATCACTTCCCACTTTTTTTCACTAGCGTTTTATTGGAGCGAACTTATGAGTATCGAGAGGACCTTTTCCATCGTGAAGCCGGACGCCGTTCGGCGGAATCTGATCGGAAAGATTTATGACCGATTTGAGACGGGAGGGCTCAGAATCATTGCGTCTCGGATGATGCAGTTAACTCGCGCTCAGGCACAGGAGTTTTATGCTGTTCACCGGGAGCGACCGTTTTACGATGACCTTGTGACGTACATGATTTCCGGCCCGGTCGTGGTCCAGGTTCTGGAGGGTGAAAATGCCATCGCGAGAAACCGTGAAATCATGGGAGCAACAAACCCGGCCGACGCGGCCCCCGGCACTATTCGTGCAGATTTCGCCGAATCGGTAGAAGCGAACGCGGTTCATGGCTCCGACGCGCCGGAGACCGCGCGTCAGGAGATCAGCTTCTTTTTTGAAGAAAGCGATCTGTGTTCGCGACCTGAATAGGTATTGGCTGTTCCGGTGACCTCACCCCCGACCAATCTTCTGGGGCTCGATCGCAGCGAGTTGCAGACCTATTTCACTTCGTTGGGAGAGAAGGCGTTTCACGCGCGGCAGGTATTGCAGTGGATTTACCAGCGAGGTGTCACAGATTTCAGCGAAATGACGGATTTACGGCTGGGGTTGCGTGACACGCTAGCGATGCAGGCTGTGGTCTCGGTACCCGAGGTGGCAAGCGAGCAGGTGTCCAGCGATGGAACGCGAAAGTGGTTGGTTCGACTCGAGGATGGAAACTGTGTCGAGACGGTATTTATTCCAGAGGAGGATCGGGGCACGCTGTGCGTATCCTCGCAGGTCGGGTGCATGCTCACCTGTAGCTTTTGCGCAACGGCACGCCAGGGGTTTAGCCGAAACTTGGCCTCTGGTGAAATTATCGGGCAAGTGTTCCTGGCAAACCGACTCCTGCAGTCGGTGGGTCTGGGCCCCCGTCCTATCACCAATGTGGTGATGATGGGCATGGGAGAGCCTCTGCTTAATTATGAGTCGGTATTGAGCGCCTTGCGTCTCATGCTGGATGACCTCTCCTTCGGCTTGTCGCGCCGGAGGGTCACTTTGAGCACGGCTGGCGTTGTGCCGGGCATTCAGCGTCTCGCTGAGGATTGCCCGGTCAGTTTGGCTGTCTCGCTTCATGCGGTGAGGGATGACTTACGCAATGAACTGGTGCCCATCAACCGAAAATATCCGATTCATCAACTGCTCGAGGCGTGCCGTCACTATCTTGAGAACGACAGTCGCCGCCGAATCACCTTTGAATATGTCATGCTCAAGGACGTCAACGACTCTCTGGCCGATGCGCGGGAGCTGGCGAGGTTGCTGCGACCCATTCCAGCGAAGGTCAATTTGATTCCCTTTAATGCGGTGCCGGGAATTGTTTATGAATGTTCTTCAACGAACGCGGTCAATCGTTTTCGCGATGAGCTTATCGCCCTCGGATTGACGACGATAACCCGACGGCCGCGAGGCGCGGACATCGCAGCGGCTTGCGGCCAGCTGGCGGGGCAGGTTCAAGATCGAACGCGACGCAGCAGCCGATTGGCGGGTGTCGCATGAGGCAAGCCCTTTCACTGCTCGCCCTCGTTTGGCTGGGGGGCTGTGCGGCGTTGATAGAGCAAGACAGCGGTGAGCGTGACGGGCAGCGGGTAGAGGTGTACACCCAGTTGGGTTTAGGCTACATGAATCAAAATCGATTGGCGTCGGCCCAGGATTCGCTTCAGACCGCCCTGGAGATTGACCCTCAAAGTTCGCCTGCGAATCACGCCATGGCGTTACTCATGATCCGATTGAATGATCCGGAAGAGGCAAGCCGTTATTTTACGAAGGCACTGGATTCGGACCCGCGAAATGTGGCTGCCCGAAATGATTTTGGCGCGTTTCTCTGCGACGGCAGCAAATGGCAGGAGGGCATCTTTCATTTGGAAAGGGCCCGACAGGATCCTTTTAACACCGAGGTCTACGTGAGTCAGTACGGTCTCGGGAAGTGTTTTCTCGATGCCGGTGATCCGATGGCGGCCCGCGAACAGTTTCGCCAGGCACTGTCTGCCCAGCCGACTAATGGGGCCATCCTGTATCAGTCAGCGGTCGCGAGCTTCGCGCTGGGTGAATATCTGTCAGCACGCGCTTTTCTTGAGCGCTTTTTTGCTGCTGTTCCCGCGACGGCGGACGGGCTTTTACTCGCGGTGCAGACCGAGACTAAACTCGGTGCCAGCGATCTAGCCCAGCAATATGCCAGCCAGCTACGAAAGGATTTCCCCTCCAGTGAGCAGGCGGGCCAACTGAAAAATATAGCAACCGTCAATTCCAATGGCTGAAACGGATTCCACCAGCAAGACAAGCCCCGGGGCGATCCTGCGTGCTGCGCGTGAGTTGCAGGGCTGGAGCATTGAAGAGGTAGCGGTGGAGCTCAATTTACTCCCCGATCTGGTGGAGGCGCTTGAGCGCGACGACTACAGTCTGACCGCAGGATGGACCTATGCGGTGGGGTATTTGCGAAATTACGCTCGCTTGGCTGGCGTGTCCGTCGATCGAGCCATTGTGGACCGAAAAGAGCTGCTACCCCCGCAGGAAGACGGCCCGGGCACTCTAACGGAAGCGCTAAAAAATCGAAAACAGCCGGTTCCTATTCACTATCGCTGGGTAGTGACTGCCGCCGTTCTCCTCTTTGTGTTCGGTGGTCTGTACGCTGCCTATTTGAATCGTTCTACGGATGTGGAGCGCGCGCGAATAGACGTCGTGGAGGAAACCCGGTCGCCCCTGAGTGTGGGGGGTTCGTCGAGTGAGACAGCTGCAAGCGTGCCTGCCCCGGCCGCCCCTTTGGC
>JAYNKS010000155.1:0-2447 GCA_038111345.1 Gammaproteobacteria bacterium
TGCTTTAGCGAGATATTGAGGCGATGCACAAAGCACCCGTCGACTCGTCGCGATGCGCCTTGCCACCATGTTCGAATCCTTAAGCTCCGCCACGCGAATCAAAAGATCGATTTGCTCATGAAAGAAATCATCAAAGCGATCGCTCGCGACCAGCTGCAGCTGCAGATTGGGATGGGCTTCGGTGAACCGGGCCACCGCCGGCGCAAGATGCAGCCTGGAAAAGCTCACCGGAGCTGAAACTTTTAGAGAGCCGGCCGGGCTGTCTCGATTAAGGGCGATCGCGCTTTGCGCCCGATCGACGGCCTCCAGAATTTTGAGGCTGTGCTCGAGAAAACTGTGGCCGTCGGGGGTCAGATCCACCTGTCGGGTGGTGCGGTTTAAAAGCCGCATGCCGAGTTTTTTCTCAAGGCGAATAAGCCGCGCGCTCACCACCGCTGGGGTCAGCCGCAGATCGCGCCCCGCTGCGGTCAGACTTCGAAGCTCCGCAACACGGACAAATAAAACGAGATCATCTGTTTCCATTGATTATCAAAAAAAACGATATAGTTCTTAGTCATTTTAGCGATTTTTATGAAAAGAGAGCCCCGTTAGGATTTCTTGCCTGGCTACAAAAGGCGTCCTAGAACACATGAGCATTCCCTGGATAGATTGGTTGAGTCTGGCGATTCGATGGCTGCACCTCGCTGCGGGCATCGCGTGGATCGGCACATCGTTCTACTTTATTTGGCTGGACCAAAGCCTTCGTGCGAGGACCCACCTGCCCCAAGGCGTGCTGGGCGAATCCTGGAGCGTGCACGGCGGCGGTTTTTATCACGTACAGAAGTACTCAGTTGCCCCGGAGAACATGCCTCCAGAGCTGCATTGGTTCAAGTACGAGGCGTACTTCACCTGGCTGTCGGGCTTTGCACTGCTGGTAGTGCTTTACTATGTTGGGGCCTCGAGCTATTTGATTGATCCGACGCGAGCGGAGCTCACGCCCTGGCAAGCCATTGGCGCAAGCGTTGGATTTCTGGTGGGCAGCTGGTTGATCTACGAGGCGCTCTGCCGAAGCCCAATCGGACGATCCGTACCGGCGCTGGCTTTATCGCTGTTGGCACTTATTCTGGTAAGCGCGTTTTTGCTCACGCAAATCTTCAGCGACCGCGCGGCCTTTTTGCACGTGGGCGCGCTGATTGGAACGATCATGTCCGCCAACGTCTTCGTGGTGATCATCCCCAACCAGAAAAAAGTCGTTGCTGATTTAATGGCAGGACAGGCGCCTAGCCCCGCGCTTGGCGCGCAGGCCAAACAACGCTCGCTGCACAACAATTATCTAACGCTACCGGTGCTTCTGCTCATGGTCAGCGCGCATTACCCCATGCTTTTCTCCGGCGGCGCACCGTTCGGCTGGCTGGTCATTGCCTTTATCGTGGTCGTGGGCGGCGTCATCCGGCACTTTTTCAACACCCATCATTCGGGCCGACGGGGTGTGGCGCTCATGTGGCAATGGCCGTTGGCCGTTGCACTTGGCATTGGGTTGGCTGTTTTTATCTCAAGTCGAGGGCCGGATGTTGCCGGCATGTCGGTCAGTAACGATCGCGCTCTGCAAATCGCCCAGATTCATTGCGCAACGTGTCATGCGGCCCAGCCGAGCAACCCCGCTTTTAACAAGCCCCCCGGTGGGCTTGTTCTCGATAGCCTCGCGACCCTGCGGCAACATGAGGATCAAGTCCTCGCTCAGGCAGTGCTGAGCCAGGCTATGCCGCTTGGCAACGCAAGCGGCATGACGCCGGAAGAGCGAGCAGAACTGGGCGCCTGGCTCGCCCAGGAACGCTGATGAGCATCCGCATCGTCCATGAGCTAACCGAGGTATGACCATTCCTTCATGTACTGTCCAGCTGCCTATGTACGACTGGCCGGAGATTCATGCGGCTAACGATCGGCTATGGCAGTGCATTCATGATGCGCTTAAAACCCGCGGAATAAAAAGTCCTTCGGCATTGGATCGGGCCAGCGAGCCTGAGTCTGCCTGGCGCTCTGACGAGCTGTTGCTCAGCCAAACCTGCGGGTTACCCCTGGTCACATCGCTCGCCGATCGCGCTCAAGTGGTCGGCAGTTTTGCGTATCGCGACACCGAATCGCCCGGGCTCTATCACAGCCTACTGATTGCCAGAGAAGATTCCCCGGATTTGCTCACAGGCTTTAAAGGTAAACGGGTCGCCATCAACGGGCTGGATTCCTACTCAGGCTGTCTCGCCCTTAAGTGCATGCTTTGCGACGACGCTTTTGGCGATGGTTTTTTTTCAGAACTGCACATCAGCGGCGGTCATCGGCAATCGGTCGAGATGGTTGCGCGAAACGAGGCAGATATTGCCGCCATTGATTGCGTAAGCTGGGCGCTTGCCTGTCGTTTTGATGAGGATGCCAGGCGCGTGCAAGTGATTGCACGCGCCCCTTCACGCCCGAAT
>JAYNKS010000155.1:2457-4521 GCA_038111345.1 Gammaproteobacteria bacterium
ATCTCGAGCTCATACAAGAGGCGATCGCTGAGGCAATCGAAGCGCTCGATTCAGCAACGAGTGAGGCGACGGGTATCGTCGGTTTTTTTTCACGCGAGCGTACCGACTACAAGAGCATTCGATCAGACGTCGACCGGGCGGGGAGCATTCGGCTGGCCCTTCGGTAGATGAGAACTTTAGTTGCACGAAAACACCATGCATTCACCGTCACCGCGCCATAGTCTCGAACAATCATTACTTCATCGTAATCAAAATACCGCGCTTAGTCCTCGTCTGCTGTCGCGCACAGTGCTAGCATTTCATCTCAAGAGAAACATCATCATGAAAAAAACGTCCACACTCATTGCTCTTTGCCTTTTATCTTTTTTAAGTGCCGCAAAGACTCATGCTGCCGAAGGCACCGTGAGTTTTCAAATGCTCAAACCGGAAACCGCACTGGCGGCGGCGCAGGCAGCACTTGATAAGTGTCGCGAGGAAAACTTCGTTGCCACGGTTGCGGTGGTGGATCGTTTTGGAGGCGTGCAGGTCGTCCTTAGGGATCAACTGGCGGCGCCTCGGACGGTGGATATCGCCATCGGTAAGGCTCGCACGGCAGCAGGATTTCGGGTGAACACCACGGACATGATTCCCGTGACGGACGACGGCCAGCCGGCGGCAGGGATACGCCACCTGCCCGGTGTGGTGATTGTGGGGGGTGGAGTCTTTATTGAGGCAGGTGGATCGCTTGTTGGAGCCATCGGTGTGTCAGGCGCGCCAGGAGGCGATATGGATGACCTCTGCGCCTTCGCCGGCGTGGACGCTATTTTTGATCAGCTTGAGTTTTAGCGTTGAAGAAAAAGTTGCTGGGACTGTGATGGGCATCACATTGCCCGCGAAATTTCTTAATTAGAGTACGTCGATTCAAAAACAGAACGGAGTCCTTCGGACATGAGAAAAAACTTGATTGCTGGAATCCTTTTAAGTAGCGCCCTGATCGTGGGCGGATGCACGACTGCACCGACTAAACAGGAGCAGGGCGCAGCCGCCGGAGCCGTCCTGGGCGGTGTCTTGGGAGGCGCGCTTGGTGACGGTCATGCGGACCGTGGCTGGGCGATTGCGCTTGGCGTAATTTTTGGAGCGATAGTGGGTGACCAGATTGGGGCACAGCTCGACGAACGCGACCGTCTGTTGGCCGCTCAAAACCTGCAATATTCGCTGGAATCAACAAAAGATGGCGCGGTGACCACCTGGCAAAACCCAAACACGGGCAACAATGGCAGCGCCACACCTACGACGACCGTGGTGAAGACCGACGGCACGCCGTGTCGTGAGTTCACGACTGAGATTCAAGTGGGCGGTGAAACCCAGCAGGGCTATGGCACGGCCTGCCGGCAGGCTGACGGCAGCTGGAAGATTCAGAGTTAGCGACGCCCCAAAGACAGAGCGCTAGTTCGCAAAAAGGTTATACCGGAAGATACACCAGATGGCGCGAACCCCATCGCGCCATCCGATCTTCTTACCCTCTTCGTAGGTGCGACCGGCGTAACTGATTCCGACTTCAAAGATTTTGAGCCGGGAGCCATCGGGTTTTCGATAGCGAGCCAGGCGCGCCGTTACCTCTGGCTCGAACCCGAATCGATCCTCCCTAAGCGCTAGACTCTGGATGATCTCTCGGCGAAAGACCTTATAGCAGACCTCCATGTCTGTCAGATTGAGATTGCTCAGCATGTTTGAGAGCAGCGTCAAAAAACGGTTACCGACCGAATGCCAGAAATACAGCACCCGGTGTGACTCCCCACCCGCAAAACGGGAGCCATAGACCACGTCCGCACCCTGCGATTGGATTGGTGCAAGCAGTTTGGGGTATTCCTGCGGATCGTACTCAAAATCAGCGTCCTGTATGAGCACCACGTCACCGGTCGCGACCGTAAAGCCGGATCGTAGTGCCGCGCCCTTGCCACGATTTACCTCATGCAGCACGGCCTGCACACCGTCGCTTTCGGCAAGAGACTGCACCAGCTCGCGGCTGCCATCACTGGAGCAGTCATCCACCAGAATAATCTCTGTAGTGACCGGCACGGCACG
>JAYNKS010000156.1:0-4507 GCA_038111345.1 Gammaproteobacteria bacterium
ATGCGTTTCGCCTGATCCGCGAACGCCGTTTGATTGGCGGCATCCGGGTCAACGATCCCTGTCAGGGCGCGGTGGCAGCAGGCCAGATCATCGGCGTAAGAGGGATCTTCGGCGAGATCGTTCAACTCATCTGGGTCAGCGTCCAGATCAAAGAGCTCCGGTGCGAAACCGGGGTAATAGTTGTACTTCCAGCGCCCCGTTCTCAGCATGAACATACCCACGGGGGATCCGCCGTCATGATACTCGGACAAAACCGCCCGATTAGCCACCGGACTGGCTGAAAGCGACGCCAGTGAAAGCCCCGGCCGATCAACAGAATCGCTTTTGGCTCCCACGGTTTCCATGACTGTAGGATAAACATCGACCAACGAGGCGAGCGCATCGGTTTCGTGTCCCCTGGCAATATCAGGCCCGCTCACGATCATCGGAATACGGGCCGCTTCATCATAGAGCGTCATCTTGGTCCAGAGGCGTCGGTCACCGTTATGGTCGCCATGGTCACTGGTATAGATCACCAAGGTATTGTCGGCCTGACCGGTTGCCTTCAGGACCTCGATAACCTGTCCGACCTGCGCATCCAAAAAGCTGCACAGTCCGTAGTAAGACGCCCGGGCAATCTGACGGCTTCGTTCATCAAAAGCATCGTCATAATTAAAATGCCGGCGGATCGTTCGCGTGACCGGATGCAACGGCAACTCGCCTGCCCCCGTAAACCGGGCATGATCCATCGTCTCAAGCGGGTAGAGCGCGTAGCACTCGGGCGGACAGACCAGTGGATAGTGCGGCCGCAACCAGGAGACGAATAGCGTCCAGGGGTTAGCTTCCGTTTGGCCACCCTTCTGGTGCAGCCATTCGCAGGCCGCACGCGTGACGCCCAGATCATATTCGGTGTAACGATCGTGACCGGGACCAATCTCACGCACGTAAGAAGACACGTCAAAAAATGCCTCATGATCACGAAGCAGGCCCTTGATCCAACCCACGCCGTCGCGGATGTACATCGGCAGCATTTCCTTTTCAAAGCCGTTTTGCGTATCCGGCCCGCGGTAATGCAGCTTGCCAATGGAGTCGACGCTGTGACCCTGTGATATCAGGTGATGCCCCCAGCTTATTGGCTCGCCCGCGTAAGCTTGTGCGTTGGTCCAGCAGCGGTTTTTGTGCACATACTGACCCGTGGCCAGACTGGCGCGGGCCGGCACACAGATAGGTGAGGGGGTATAGGCTTGAGTGAAGCGGGTGCCGGAAGCGGCTAGGGCATCCAAGTGAGGCGTTTTCACCAGCGCATGATCGGCACAGCCCAGGGCGTCATGACGATGCTCATCGCTGAACAGGAGCAGAACGTTAGGCCGTCTGCTCACAGGCAACGAGACAGTCGTCAGTCTTCAAGCGCGTTCGGGTCGAGGCCCGACATCGCCATAGTCACCGCCCGGAAAATTGCCCGGCCCTTATTCATCGTTTCCTGCCATTCATTGGCTGGAGTCGAATCTGCCACAATGCCGGCCCCCGCCTGAATATGCAGCTCACCGTCCGCAATCACGGCGGTACGAATAGCAATGGCCGTATCCATATTGCCGTTCCAGCCGATATAGCCCACGGCACCTGAATAAATCCCACGCCTGACCGGCTCCAGCTCATTAATAATCTCCATAGCCCGCACCTTCGGGGCGCCCGAGACCGTGCCGGCCGGAAAGGTAGCCCGCAGCACATCAATCGCGTCCAGGTCATCCTGCAGCTCGCCGGTCACGTTGGAAACAATATGCATCACATGCGAGTAGCGCTCGACCTGCATTTTTGACGTGAGCTTTACGGTGCCGGTTGTGGCGATACGCCCCACGTCGTTGCGACCCAGATCAACCAGCATCAGGTGCTCGGCGAGCTCCTTGGGATCAGAGATCAATTCCTGCTCGAGCGCCTTGTCTTCCTCATCGCTGCGGCCGCGACGGCGAGTGCCTGCGATAGGCCTCACGGTCACTTCACCGTCCTCAAGGCGCGCCAGAATCTCGGGCGACGAGCCGACGATCTGAAAATCATCGAGATCCAGAAAGTACATGTACGGCGAGGGGTTTACTGTGCGAAGCGCTCGATACAGCGTCACCGGCTCGGCGTCAAAAGGGATGGAAAGGCGCTGGGACAGTACCACCTGGAAAATATCGCCGCTTTGGATATATTCCTTACAGCGCTCAACGGCATCTTCAAAATCATCCCGCGCAAACGACGAGCGAAAATCGTTCTCCCGAACGAGACGCCCCACGGGCGTGCCGTGACTGACCGACAGCCCAGCGATCTGCTCCACCAGTTGATCCAGCCGTTCGCAGCCCGCGTGATAGGCATCGTCCGACTCCGGATCGGTGTGCACAATGATATGTAAACGCCCGCTCAGGTTATCAAAGACGACAATCTCGTCAGAGACCATCAGCACGATGTCGGGCGCGCCGATGGGATCGGGCAAGTCGTCCGCGCCGAGGTGCGGCTCAATAAAGCGCACCGTGTCATAACTGAAGTAGCCAACGAGGCCGCCGTTAAATCGGGGCAAGCCCTCGATTTCAGGCACGTTGAACTGGCGATGGATACTCTGGATGGCCTGAAGCGGATCGTCGGTCTGCTGCCGATAGGTTTCCTGACCCTCCTGCTCAATCAGCAGCACGTCACCGGAGACCCGAATGACCGTGGCACAAGGCAATCCAATAATCGAGTATCGGCCCCACTTCTCTCCTCCCTGAACGGACTCCAACAGGTAACTGTATGGTCCCTGGGCCATCTTGAGATAAGCGCTGACCGGCGTATCAAGATCCGCAAGCACCTCGGTGTGAAGCGGGATGCGGTTGTAACCCGATTGGGCCAGACGATCGTATTCGGCGCGGGAGATCATGTGGGGTGAGTCTACGGCTTCAGCAGGGGTCGTGGCGCAACTGGGCCACAGTTCGGACGGGAGATTCTAGGCGACTACGCAACCGACTATCCATCAGATCCACTTGGCGCAAGCAGGTTGGCAAGATCGTCAAACGAGTCTAGCACGGCGTCTGCACCCCATGCCTCGATATCGAGGCCTTGATGATATCCATAACGAACCAACACCACTGGCATGTGGCAGGCTTTCGCCGCCGAAAAATCACTGATCGAATCACCCACCATCAGACACTGATCGGGGCGAACCTGCCACGTGCTTGCTACATACTCAAGCGGCAGCGGATCCGGTTTTTTTTGCGTCAGGTCATCGCCGCTAACCACGGGATCAAAAAAATGGTCGAGTTCGAGCGCGGCGAGCAACGGTTGCGTAAATTGGGAAGGCTTATTGGTGACACAGGCCAAGCGCTTCTTGGCGCCGTGGAGCCTCTCGAGCGTCTCGCGCACACCCGGATAGAGTCGACTCTCAACGCACACGTCTTGAAGATAGAACGCCTGAAACATCCGATAGGCTTTTTCAAGCTGGTGAGGATCGGCTTCGCCGTCGAACGTGCCCGCTAGGGCCCGCTCGACGAGACGTTTCGCCCCATTACCAATCCATTGCCGAGCAAGGACTAATGAAACCGGCTCGCGATCCAGCGACCGTAATACTCGATTGCAGGCACCGATAAGATCCGGCGCGGAATCCACCAGCGTCCCGTCCAGATCAAAAAGGAATCCCTGCGGCGAATGAAGCGCTGAACCAACCAGAAGAGAAATCCCGAGGGCGTAATCAGCCGTCCGCCGCGGCCAGCGCGCTTCGCATCTTGGCGATCACGGCGCTATATCGATGCGGATCATCTTCTTTTGCGGCACCAAAAATAGCCGACCCGGCAACGAACGTATCCGCGCCGGCTTCGCGAATGGCCGCAATGTTATCTACTTTGACGCCGCCATCAATCTCCAGACGGATGTCACAGCCTGATGCGTCGATCCGTTGACGCACCTTGCGTAGTTTCTCAAGCGAGGAGGGGATAAAGCTTTGGCCACCAAAACCCGGGTTCACTGACATGAGCAGAATCATGTCGAGCTTGTCGATCACGTGTTCGAGATAGGTGAGCGGCGTGGCGGGGTTAAAGACCAGACCCGGCTTGCAGCCTTCGGCCCGGATCAACTGCAACGTTCGATCAATGTGCGGACTCGCTTCCGGGTGAAAGGTGATGTAGGTCGCGCCAGCCGCGGCAAAATCCGGGATGATGCGATCCACTGGCTCTATCATCAGATGCACGTCAATCGGCGCCGAGACACCATGTTTTCGCAGCGCTTCGCACACCATTGGCCCAATCGTTAGGTTGGGCACAAAATGATTATCCATCACATCAAAGTGCACCCAGTCCGCGCCTGAGGCGAGCACCTGATCCACCTCTTCCCCCAACCGCGCAAAATTGGCAGAGAGAATCGACGGTGCGATCAGGGCCTCTTTCATCGTCGCATTGACCTCACCGGATGACAATAAAGAGGCCAGAGTTACCACGCAGGATATTCAGAAGCAGCATGGTGTCCTGCTCGCTGATCGACTGCTCCACATCTTTTAGGCCGTATACCGGCTGTTTATTCACCGAAA
>JAYNKS010000157.1:0-4471 GCA_038111345.1 Gammaproteobacteria bacterium
CCTCATAGGCAGCACAGATCGATGCGTTCTGCGAGACAAAATGGTTGAAAAGATCCGGGTCCGGCAGTGACGCAGAAAGCCGACCGCCGAAGCGCTTGTGGATGAATCCCGCACAACGGCTTGCGATGTTCACCACTTTCCCAACGAGGTCCGAATTCACACGGGTCACGAAGTCATCAATGTTGAAGTCGAGATCCTCCACCCGGTTGTTCAGTTTTGCGGCGAAGTAGTATCGGAGGTAATCAGGATCGAGATGTGCGAGATAGTCCCGCGCGGTGATGAACGTACCGCGGGATTTCGACATCTTCTGCCCGTTAATGGTGAGAAAGCCATGAGTGAATACGGCTGTTGGCGTTCGAAATCCGGCGCCATGGAGCAGCGCGGGCCAGAAGAGAGTGTGAAAGTAAAGAATATCCTTGCCAACGAAGTGATAAAGCTCAGCCTCCGAGTCGTTGGACCAAAACTGATCGAAGTCTATAGCCTCTCGAACGCAAAAATTCTTGAAACTGGCCATGTAGCCGATAGGGGCATCCAGCCAGACATAAAAATATTTCCCCGGGGCATCGGGTATCTCAAAACCGAAGTAGGGCGCGTCCCTGGAAATATCCCAATCCTGCAGTCCGGCATCGAACCATTCGTTCAGTTTGTTCCGAACCTCGGATTGGAGGCGTCCTGAGCCGGTCCAATCCTTCAGCATTTTCTCAAAGTCCGATAATCGGACGAAGTAGTGATCAGAATCCCGGGCCACTGGGCTGGCGCCGGAGATCACGGAAACGGCATTCCCCAGCTCGGTGGGTGAATAGGTTGCCCCACAGACTTCACAATTGTCGCCGTTCTGGTCGGGCGCTTCGCAGCGCGGACAGCTTCCTCGAATGAAGCGATCCGGCAGAAACATGTTCTCTATGGGATCGTAGGCCTGGGTAATGGAGCGTCTCTCGATATGCCCTTTGCGCAGTAATTCGCCATAGATGAACTCGGAAAAATGCCGATTTTCTTCAGAATGAGTGGTGTAGTAATTGTCGAACGCAACATCAAAGCCGTCGAAGTCCGCTTTATGCTCTACCGCGGTTCTGGCAATCAGCGCTTCGGGCGAAATGCCTTCACTTCGCGCCTTAAGCATGATCGGGGTTCCATGGGTATCCTCAGCGCATACATAAAAAGCCTGATGTCCGTTGAGTTTCTGGAACCGTGTCCAGATATCGGTCTGGATATACTCGACGAGGTGCCCCAGATGAATGGGTACGATGGCGTAGGGCAGAGCGCAGGTGACGATGATATTACGAGCGGTCGGGTTCATAGACGAGAGGCGCGGTGGCGGTTTCAGGATCAGCGGGAATCGACATCGCTTCGCTAACGACAACCCCAAGATCTACCGTGTGAATTATA
This sequence comes from Gammaproteobacteria bacterium, assembly GCA_038111345.1. Taxonomy (GTDB): domain Bacteria; phylum Pseudomonadota; class Gammaproteobacteria; order Arenicellales; family UBA868; genus UBA868. The sequence goes on from JAYNKS010000157.1 coordinate 1,387, forward strand.
ACTTATGCACCCAATATTCATGACCGGTTGTGGTAGCATCTGCGCCCGTTATTTTGTTCTACGAGGCGTCACACGGACGCCGTCATCTCAGCTTAATCACTATGAATCAACTATCCACGCAGGCGCTCTCTGATGCTCTTGGTCTGATCACTGACCCGCACACCAAATCCACGTTGGCGGAGGGTAAAGCCGTCAAGGTCACGGCCGCAGAGGACGGGTCCTTTGCGATCGATATTCTGCTTGGTTATCCGGCAATGGGGTGGCAGAGCGAGCTAGAGGGGTTGATTCGCTCGGTCGTTGCCAAAGAAGCGGGAGCTGAGGCGAATGTCAGTCTGAGTTTCAAGACCAAAGTGGTCGCCCATGAGGTCCAGAAAGGCGTTACTCCTATTAAGGGAGTCAAAAACATTATCGCTGTGGCGTCAGGCAAAGGGGGCGTGGGAAAGTCAACGGTCTCGTCCAATCTCGCGCTGGCACTCGCGGCAGAAGGCGGTCGCGTGGGCATACTGGACGCCGATATTTATGGACCCAGCCAGCCCCGGATGCTGGGTATCAGCGGGCGTCCCCAGTCGTCTGATGGGAAGAGTATCGAGCCGATGATCAGCTATCAATTGCAGGCAATGTCTATCGGGTTTCTGATCGATGAGGACACCCCGATGATCTGGCGAGGCCCGATGGTGACACAGGCACTTGAACAGTTGCTCAACGACACGCGATGGAAAGATCTTGACTATCTGATCATCGATCTGCCACCGGGTACCGGCGACACTCAGCTCACGCTGGCGCAAAAGGTGCCCGTCTCGGGCGCCGTTATTGTGACCACCCCCCAGGACATCGCGCTACTCGATGCCCGCAAGGCCTTAAAAATGTTTGAGAAAGTTGAGATCCCCATTCTAGGCGTCGTGGAGAACATGAGTACGCACATCTGTTCCCAGTGCGGTCACGAGGAAGCTATCTTCGGGCAGGGAGGTGGTCACCGAATGGCCGAGGAGTACAACGTGGACGTGTTGGGGGGTATCCCGCTCGATATGCGGATCCGCGAGGATGCGGACAGCGGTCGACCAACGGTCGTTGCCGATCCTGATGGAAAGGTGTCCTCTAATTACCGCGAGATTGCCCGGCATGTGGCCGGCCGTTTGGCAGCCAGGAAGCGCAACTACGCGGACGTCTTTCCGTCCATTGTGGTGCAAAATACCTAGAGCTTGAGTTGATTGGAGAGGCGAGCGTCCTTTCTATTTTTACGAGCATTTCATTAAAGACACGAGAACCCGTGGCAATTAAGTCCGACCGCTGGATCCGTCGTATGGCGGCACAAGGGATGATCGAACCTTTTGAGGGCGATCAGGTGTCCTCTGTCGATGGCCATCGCGTAATCTCGTACGGTACTTCAAGTTACGGGTACGATATTCGATGCTCTGACGAATTTAAGATCTTCACGAATATCAATTCGGCAATTGTTGATCCGAAAGCATTTGATGAGAGTAGTTTTGTGGATTTTCGCGGTCCATGCTGCATCATTCCTCCCAACTCATTCGCATTAGCCAGGACGGTTGAGTATTTCCGTATTCCCCGAAATGTTCTTACGATCTGCCTTGGTAAGTCGACCTACGCGCGCTGCGGTATCATCGTCAATGTGACTCCGTTTGAGCCGGAGTGGGAGGGCTATGTGACCTTGGAGTTCTCCAATACGACGCCTCTTCCGGCCAGGATCTATGCTAACGAAGGGGTTGCTCAGGTGGTCTTCTTTGAGGGCGATGAAAGTTGTGAGGTGTCCTACAAAGACCGAAAGGGAAAGTATCAAGGTCAAAGTGGAGTCACTTTGCCCCGTGCGTAGTGACGCCTGAGCAGGGCTAGGGAGCGCTCATGGCAGGAAGTATTTTTGGCACTCTGTTTCGCGTAAGCACCTTTGGTGAGAGCCATGGGCCCGCCCTGGGCTGCATCGTGGACGGTTGCCCCCCGGGACTCCCTCTGGCCGAGACGGACATCCAGAAGGACCTGGATCGCCGCCGACCGGGTCAATCGAAGTACACCACTCAGCGCCGTGAGCCGGATCAGGTGGAAATTCTCTCGGGCGTGTTTGACGGACAGACTACGGGTGCGCCTATTGCGCTGGTCATTCAAAATCAGGATCAGCGCTCGCGTGACTACGACAAAATAAAAGAGCAATTCCGTCCGGGGCACGCCGACTACACCTACCTCAAGAAATACGGACTCCGAGACTACCGGGGCAGCGGTCGAGCCTCTGCGAGAGAAACAGTGGCGCGTGTCGCGGCGGGGGCGATTGCTCGCAAATATCTGAGCGTATCTGCAGGAATCGAAATCCGGGGATGCATGGAGCAGGTAGGGCCCATTCGAGCTGAGCATTTTGACTGGGCTCAGGTCGGCGAGAATCCGTTCTTTTTTCCCGATCCGGGGAAAGTTAACGACATAGGGGCGTTCATCGATGCGCTCCGGCGGGAGGGCGACTCCATTGGCGCCCGCTTACGAATCGTAGCCGATGGCCTTCCTCCTGGACTGGGTGAGCCGGTCTTCGATCGGCTGGATGCGGACATCGCGGGCGCGATGATGTCAATCAATGCGGTCAAGGGCGTCTCGATAGGGGCCGGCTTTGACTGCGTTAAGCAACGGGGAAGTGAACATCGTGACGAGATGACGCCTGAAGGGTTTCTAAGCAATCATGCCGGCGGTGTCCTTGGCGGTCTCTCTACAGGACAGCCATTGGAGGTTTCGGTGGCCCTGAAACCCACCTCGAGTATTCCTACGCCGGGAAGGACAGTGAATCTAAAAGGCGAGGCAGAGGATGTGGTGACGACCGGCCGACACGATCCGTGCGTGGGGATTCGAGCGGTTCCAATTGCCGAGGCGATGCTGGCACTGGTTCTGGTCGATCACCTGATGCGCCATCGGGCGCTGGGTGTCCTTGCCACCCCGGGGCCTTTGCTATCGGGAACCGTGTAGGGGCTCAAAAAGCGCCTTCGTCCCCTCAACTACCGTTCGGGTTAGCGCCGAACGAGGACGCTGACTTTTGTTTCTAACCTGCCTTTTACGGCCGGGATAGGCGCCGATTCAATCCGTGCCGTGCGCTCGT
>JAYNKS010000158.1:0-4450 GCA_038111345.1 Gammaproteobacteria bacterium
CCTATTACGAGTTGACCAAGCCGCGCGTGGTGGCGCTCATCGTATTTACCGCGATTGTGGGCATGTTTCTTGCGCAAGAGGGAATGGTATCGCCGTCCGTACTCATTTTTGGTGGGTTGGGTATCGGGCTGTCGGCAGCGTCGGGAGCGGCATTCAATCACCTGCTCGATCGCCGGGCGGATCGGATCATGGCTCGCACGTCGGGCAGACCGCTTCCTACGGGCAGCGTACGGACCGGGCCCGCGATTTTGTTTGCGCTTTCGCTTGCAGCGCTTTCAATGGCGCTGTTAGCGACCCAGATTAACATCCTTACGGCGTTGCTCTCTTTTGCGTCCATGATCGGATACGCAGTGGTGTACACGGTTTGGTTAAAGCACGCCACACCCCAGAATATCGTGATCGGCGGAGCGGCTGGGGCGATGCCTCCGGTCCTCGGGTGGTCGGCAGTCACCGGTAGCGTGAGTCCGGATGCGCTGCTTTTGTTTTTAATCATTTTCTGCTGGACGCCGCCGCATTTCTGGGCGCTCGCGCTCTATCGGCGTGAGGAGTACGCGGCTGCGGGTATACCGATGCTGCCAGTGACTCACGGTCAACGTCATACGTTGCTGCAAATGGTGCTGTATACCATTTTGTTATTGGCCGTAAGCGTACTGCCTTTCGCTACCGGCATGTCAGGGGCGATGTATCTGATTGGCGCACTTATTCTTGGCGTTATGTTTCTTGCCTATGTGGTGCGCCTCTTTCGTGCGTATAGCGACGCATTAGCCAGGCAAACGTTTGGTTTCTCCATCCAGTATCTTGCGATGTTGTTTGCGCTGATGCTGGTGGATCATTATCAGGAACCGCTGCGGACGCTCATCAAAAACGCGCTCGCCTGACTTTATGAGGGCCAAACGGCATCAACCCTCACGATGTTGACGCTGCGCTGGATATGAGCGGCCTGGATCCTACCTCGATGAGCCGGCCTTATGCGCCGGCCTGCGATCGTAACCGCGAACCGATTTTGGATGTTTTGCGAGAGGTGTTACCTGCTAGCGGGCGCGTACTTGAGATCGGTAGTGGAACGGGTCAGCACGCGGCATATTTTTCGGCATGCTTTCCTCGTCTGATCTGGTTACCCAGCGACCTGCCAGAGAATCTGCCCGGTATCCGTCAGTGGCGTGACGACGCGGGGGACAACTGTCTGGATCCTGTGGTTGTGAATCTTTTGTCTGACGACCTGCAGTTGCCGGCCGCAGATGCGCTGGTCTGTATTAACACCCTGCATATCGTCGCCTGGCAGGGCGCGGTTAATCTCTTCGCTGCGGCCAATGAGAGGTTGGCGCAAAATGCGCCTATTGTTCTATATGGTCCGTATCGTTATGCGGATCGAGCGCTCGAACCCAGTAATGTCGAGTTTGATGAATGGCTAAAAGCGAGAGATTCGCAAAGCGGTATCCGGAGTTTTGAACAGATGTGCGAGTTGGCCATCCGGAACGGGTTTACGCTCTCACAGGATCGCGCGATGCCTGCAAATAACCGCTCGCTCGTCTTCAAAAAAACGCTTTAGCCTGCCACCAGGGCGAGCCCTTACAGTCGGTCGCGAAGCGCGTACCAGGTCATCGCGAGAGCGAGCAGCGGTGAGCGAAGGGCGGCCCCGCCAGGGAAAAGTGGCGTGGGTAACTGATTCATCACATCAAACTTTGCGGCCGTGCCATCCACCGCATCGGCCAGCATCGCACCGGCACCGGTAGCTAATGCCACGCCTGATCCTGAGTAACCGGAAGCCGATAGGATATGGGTAGCGTGGCGATGAAAAAACGGCAGGCGCGAAACCGTGATCGCCAGCGTGCCGCCCCAGCCATAGTTGATGGGCGTGTTTTTCAGCTGAGGGAAGATCTCAAGCATCGGTTTCTGGACAAAGGTTTTAATGTCCTTCGGAAAACGATAGCCGTAGCTTTCACCCCCTCCAAACAGCATGCGGTTGTCGTTCGACAGTCGAAAATAATTGATGACGAATCGTGAATCCGCAACGCATGCGCCATTACGGATAAGGCTTTTCGCGAAAGACTCATCGAGCGGTTCAGTAGCGATGATGTAATTATTGATAGGCATCACCCGCCGAGCGATGGTGCTCTGCAGATTGCCGATGTAACCGTTGCACGCGTAGATCACGAAGCGCGCTTTAATCTGACCCGTAGCCGTGTGAACCAGGGCGGGCTCGCCGGGCTCGACGTGGGTGACTTCGGACCGCTCAAACAGGGAGGCCCCGGCGTTTTGCGCCGCTCGGGCTATCCCCAGCGCATAATTTAAGGGGTGCAAGTGGCCCGCGCCCATGTCCAGAGATCCACCAAAGTAGCTCGCGCACCCCACCAGATCCTGCATCTCCTCCTGTGGCACGTAGCGGATGTGAGGGTATTCGTAATGATCGCGCAGCAAATCGACATAGCGACGAGAATGAGCATTAAAGCGCTCGCGATGGTTAGCGTGAATACTCCCCGCCCGATAATCGCAGTCAATGTGATGGGTTTCAATCAATTGGCGGACCAGCGCTTTTGATTCTTCGGCGATAGCCCAGGCCGCTTTGGCGAGCGGCCGACCGATTGTTTTTTCCAGGTCATCCTGATCGACGCGTTGACCGGTGCCTACTTGACCGCCGTTTCGGCCGCTCGCACCCCAACCGATACGGTGGGCATCCAGAACGGCTACCGAATATTGACGCTCACTCAGATGCAGCGCTGCCGAAAGCCCGGTGAACCCCGCGCCGATAATAGCGACGTCGTAAGTGTGTGAGCCCTCCAGTGACGGCATCTGGGGTAACCGGTTCGCGGTGGCCACGTACCATGAAGGGGGGTACGTTGCGAAGCGGTCATTGCTGTGAAGAAGCGACTGAGAAGACATGAATGCGGTTTCTCCCGATTGGGATCGATTTAGTGCGGAGAGGCGTTTTCCATGCCCTTCAGTATTTCGCGCAACAAAGACGGGCCCCGGTAAATCAGCCCGGTGTAAATCTGGATCAGGTTAGCGCCAGCTTCGAGCATTGCGATTGCGGAATCCGCATCATCAATGCCCCCGGCACCAATAATCGGGAACGCCTGAGGCAGGCTCTGGCGAAGAGCGATCACTTTTTCACGCGCCGTATCAGCAAGAGGTCTGCCGCTAAGGCCGCCGGATTCGCCAGCATGGCGATGACTCGCTACCGAGGGCGCTCGGGCGGTCGTGGTGTTGGTCGCAATAAGACCGTCTACTTCGTGCTCAACAACGGCGCTCGCTATTTTTACAAGTTGCTCATCGTTCAGATCGGGAGCGATCTTGATAGCAATCGGGGTGTATTTCTGATGATCAGCGGCAAGTCGACGCTGCTCTTCTTTCAGCGCCTCGAGCAAACGATCAAGCGCGGCGTCCTGCTGGAGCGATCTCAAGTCTTGGGTATTGGGAGACGAGATATTGATCGTGACGTAGTCGGCCGCGGTATACACCGCCCGCAAGCCGTTAATGTAATCCGCTACCGCGTTTTCGATAGGGGTTTTGGCGTTCTTGCCCAAATTAATTCCCGTTACGGCGAGCTGTCGGGTCTTGCCCAGTCGGTTCAGAAAATGACCCAACCCTTTGCTGTTGAATCCCATTCGATTGATCAGTGCCCCATGCTCAATCAGGCGGAACATTCTGGGTTTGGGATTGCCGGACTGCGCCAGCGGGGTAACCGTGCCCAATTCGATAAATCCGAAGCCAAAAAGCGCGAGTCCATCAAAGGCCTCAACATCCTTATCTAATCCCGCCGCAACACCCACGGGATTGGGAAACGTCAATCCCATGGCGCGAACCGGCCGGGGTGGAAGGCGGCCACGCCAGAGATCGGCAAGATACTGATCAACAGGATGGATCCGACCAGCGAGGCCGATTCCCGAAACCACCCAACGGTGTGCCGTTTCTGGGTCCAGCCGAAAGAGGAGCGATCGGGCGAGCGCGTACATTGACATTAGAAAGTCTCACCCTGAGTCAGATGGCGCCAGCGTCCTCGGGGGAGATGACCGAGCCGTATCTGACCGATACGGGTGCGCGTTAATGTCTTGACCTGCAGATCCACCAATTCGCACATTCTGCGAATCTGGCGTTTTCGTCCCTCTTTCAGCACGAAGACCAGCAGATCATCCTGAATTTTCCGGATCGTTGCGGGTCGCAGCGCTCTGCCATCGAGGCTGAGGCCATGAGTCAGAAGAGCGAGCATCCGTTGGCTGACTTGGCCTTTTACACGTACTCGGTATTCTTTTTCGATGGTGCTATCTGGACTGATGAGGAGGCGCGCGATACTGCCGTCTTGTGTCAGCACCAGAAGACCGGAGGAGTCGATGTCCAGGCGACCGGCTACATTAAGGGAGTATGGTGGAGGCACTGGACGCGTGCGTTCATCCCCGTTGTCATCACGATTCTCATCGATAATCAAAGAAGCTGCTTCTGGATAGCCTTTCTC
>JAYNKS010000159.1:0-4440 GCA_038111345.1 Gammaproteobacteria bacterium
ACTCCAAGACGTTATGACCCCACTCTCCGGCGATATGATGAAGCCCCGAATGCAAGCGTCCGTCAATGACGAGGCCACCGCCTACACCGGTTCCCATGATGACGCCGAAGACGGTTGGCGAAGATTGTCCTGCTCCGTAGAGAGCCTCAGCAAGCGCAAAACAGTTCGCGTCGTTCTCAATGCGGATCGCTCGGGAGAGTCGCATCTCAAGGTCATCACCCAATGCCTCACCGATAAGGCATTGGGTATTGGAGTTTTTTACTCGACCGGATGCGTCAACCGCACCGGGCGCAGCGAGTCCCACAGAGCAGGGTGTTCCCGCAGTGTTCTCAAGCTCGTTCACCAGTGTTGTTACGCTTTCAAGAATCGCGGCGTAACCGTGTGCCTGAGGTGTTGTGAGTCGTTGCCGAACAGCAATCGAGTGGTCGTGGTCGAGGAGCACGCCCTCGATCTTGGTGCCGCCTAAATCAATTCCGACACGCATGCGTCGAATGGCGGCGAAGGTCGGGCTTTACTGCTGCTCGTCCCGCGAGAACGTGATTTGCGCGTAAGCAGAATGGTTATGAATGGATTCAAAATTCTCTGCTTCGACCACGTATTGCAAGATCCGATCGTCGGCGTTGAGACGACCCGCCACGTCGCGCACCATGTCTTCGACGAACTTCGGATTCTCGTAGGCTTTTTCCGTTACATACTTCTCGTCGGGTCGTTTGAGGAGACCATACAGCTCGCAACTGGCCTCTTGCTCCACGATGTCGATCAACTCCTCGATCCAGATAAACGCCTTTGCTTTCACGCTGACCGTAACGTGCGAGCGTTGATTATGCGCTCCATATTGAGAGATCTTCTTGGAGCAGGGGCAAAGACTGGTGACGGGCACGACTACCCGGACCTCTGTTGATGCTTGCTCATCGCGAACTTCGCCCACGAAGGTCACCTGATAGTCCATCAAGCTTTTGACACCGGTCACGGGAGCGGCCTTTTCAAGAAAAAACGGGAACGACATCTCGATATGACTGGTGCCCGCGTCGAGATGATCCCGGGTTTCCTGGACGACGGCACGGAATGACTTGACCGAGATCTCCCGCTCGTGACGGCTCAGGATTTCAACGAACCGCGACATGTGAGTGCCCTTGAAGTTATGCGGCAGCTCCACGTACATGTTGAAGTTAGCCACCGTGTGCTGCTCAAGCCCGCTGCGATCCTGAATGCGCACCGGATGGCGTAGATCCTTGACGCCCACTTTATCGATGGTGATGTTGCGCGTGTCTGGACTGCCTTGAACGTCGGCGATTTCTGTGACACTGGACGAAGCGGTTTCTGATTTGAGCATGAGGCGCAGAATTCCTGTGATTTGAGCGGAGTGTAGCCTAATTTATTGAAAGTTATTGTGAAGCGCTGCAAGCCGCGCCTGGTGAGCGCGAACGGCACTAACAATCCCCTGCGCATCGAGGCCCAGAGCGGCGAGAACCTCTCCGGACTCGCCCTGGTCAACGTGATGGTCAGGAAGACCCATCTGCAGCAGAGGGGTTCGAGACCCCTGTTGGGACAACACCTCAGCGACGCCCGATCCGGCTCCCCCCGCAATGACATTCTCCTCAACAGTCACCAGAAGGTCGTGGGTATCGGCCATCCGAAGAATCAGGGCATCGTCAAGGGGTTTGACGCAGCGCATGTTGACGACCGTAGCATCCAGCGTGTCGCCGGCCAAGCTGGCGGGGGTCACCATCGTCCCGAATGCGAGTAAGGCCACCGTCTTGCCTTCCCTGCGCGTTTCGGCCTTACCGATCGGTATCGGGTGCATTTCGCTTGATTCCGTAGCGCCCGGCCCAGACCCGCGGGGATAGCGCACCACTGAAGGGCCTTCGTAATCAAATGCACTGAATAGCATGTTCCGACACTCCGCCTCGTCGGCAGGAGCAAAGATCACCAGATTGGGCAGGCAGCGCAGAAAACTCAAATCGAAAGCGCCCTGGTGGGTGGGCCCGTCAGCACCAACAATTCCAGCCCGATCCACGGCAAAGGTGACATCGAGGTTTTGTACGCTGATGTCATGCACCAGTTGATCGTAGGCGCGTTGCAAAAAGGTCGAGTAGATGGCCACGACCGGTTTTAATCCGTCACAGGCCGCACCCGCCGCAAACGTGAGCGCGTGCTGCTCAGCAATGCCAACGTCGAAGTAGCGATCGGGAAATTCACCTTCGAATCGAACCAATCCCGACCCCTCCCGCATCGCGGGTGTGATGCCAATTAGTCGTGAATCGCGCGCCGCCATATCGCAAAGCCAGTCGCCGAAGACCTGGGTATAAGTACGCTTGGCCGATTTTTTTTCTATCTTCCCGGTACTTGGGTCGAAGGGACCGATTCCGTGAAAGGCAATTGGCTCGCCTTCGGCCGGTTTGAATCCCTTCCCTTTTTGAGTGGCAATGTGGAGGAATCTCGGACCGGTCATGGCCTTCATGTTTCTTAGCGTCGCAACGAGCGTATGAATATCGTGACCGTCTATCGGCCCGATATAGTTAAAGCCTAGTTCCTCAAAGAGTGTGCTCGGCATGACCATCCCCTTGAGGTGTTCCTCCCAACGCCTCGCAAAAGCCTGCACGGGCGGTGCCGTACCGAGAACGGTCTTACTTCCCTCGCGAACAGTGGTGTAAGCCCGACCCGACAGGATTCGCGCGAGGTAATTGGAGAGCGCGCCAACATTGCGGGAGATCGACATCTCGTTGTCGTTAAGGATCACAAGCAGATTGGCATCAAGGTCACCCGCATTGTTGAGCGCTTCCATGGCCTGGCCAGCGCTAAGCGCGCCATCACCAATAACGGCAACGACTTGCCGGGGCTCTTGATTAAGTTTGGCGGCGATTGCCATGCCGAGTGCGGCGCTGATCGAGGTGCTGGAGTGTCCTGCCCCGAAGTGGTCGTATTCGCTCTCGGTACGCTTGAGAAATCCGCTCAGACCGCCGGCCTGCCGGATCGTATGCATTCCTTTGCGGCGGCCGGTCAATATTTTGTGTGGGTAAGCCTGATGCCCGATATCCCAAACCAGGCGGTCGTTAGGCGTATCGAATACGTAGTGCAGCGCGATAGCGAGTTCGACGGTGCCCAGTCCCGGAGCCAGGTGCCCACCAGTGCCCGATATGACATCAATGAGGCAATGCCGAAGTTCGTCGGCCAGGGGCCGTAAGTCCTTTTCCTCCAGGCGCCGCAGGTCAGCAGGCAGATCGATCTTTTCCAGCAGAGAGGAAGATTCAGGGCCACACATAAATAGGAAGGAGCGGGTGCGAGGCGACGAATCGCCGATTGCCAGATCAGTGAGACCGCTGCAAGGTGAAAAGGGCTAGCGAACGTAGCAGTCTAGCGTCCAGCCCGGCATCGTCAAGCGCGTCCAGCGCCTGCTGCGTAAGTTCTTCAGCGTAGGCTTTAGACGGACCTTCTCCCAGCACGCTTAAAAAGGTGGGTTTATCCTTTTCCCGATCCGCGCCAGCGGGTTTTCCGAGCGTTTGGGTGTCGGCAGTACCGTCGAGAATATCGTCGACGATCTGAAACGCTAAACCCATTGGGGCCGAAAATCGAGCAAGACATTCCCGCATGTTGGAATCCGCATCAGCGCACAGAGCGCCAAGGTCCACAGAAGCCCGGATCAATGCGCCGGTCTTGAGGTGATGCATTCTTTCAAGCAGGAATCGATCCGCGTCTTTGGCTACTACGCTGAGATCAATCGCTTGACCACCGGCCAGTCCACGCGATCCCGATGCGCTCGCAAGCGACTCAACCATTTTGAGTGTTTGCGACTGAGAAACCTGTGTATCCGAGGCGCCGCACAACACGCCAAAGGCCAGTGTCTGAAGGGCGTCGCCCGCAAGGATAGCGGTGGGTTCATCAAAGGCCACGTGACAGGACGCTTTGCCCCGCCGCAGGTCATCGTCATCCATCGCGGGAAGATCATCGTGTACCAGGGAAAACGCATGAATTAGCTCAACAGCACAGGCGGCTCGATCCATCGCGGACTCCTCAGCTCCCAGCGAGTCACCCGTGGCATACACCAGCGCAGCTCGGTAGCGTTTCCCTGCGCCGATGCTCGAATATCGCATCGCCGCATGCAGCCACTCAGGCTCCTGCTGTGGGCTCGGCAAAAAGTGTTCTAGAAGGTCATCGACGCGCTTCCGGCAGTGGGACCAGAACTCAGGAAGATCGTCGCCGGCCACAGCTACTCGTCGTCGGGGTCAGGGTCCCCGTCGCTGTCTTTCTCAAGTAGCTGCTGGACTCTTGCTTCAGCGTTTTGCAGGCTGTCTCGACACTGTTTTACCAGTTCCATGCCGCGCTCGAAATCCTTGAGCGACGCTTCAAGCGCCTGGTCCCCGCTCTCCATCCGTTCAACGTTGGTTTCAAGTTCCTTGAGGGATTGCTCAATGTCGCCGACGCGAGACCGTGCGGGTTGCG
>JAYNKS010000160.1:0-313 GCA_038111345.1 Gammaproteobacteria bacterium
CCCTAGCGCTTAGCCAACGTATCCCTATACTGGGGAAGATCAGGGTAACAGAGCCCTGATGACCACACGCTTAGCAAAGGAGCATTACATGTCAAAATATTTATTTCTAGGGAAAATCAACCAGGAGTACATCAGCGGCATGCTGCAAAACCCGGATCAGGACCGCGCGGCCGTATTGAAAAATCTAGCGGCGGCTCTAGGGGCGGATTTTCACAGCCTCGAATTCACGCGAGGCGCCTACGATGTCGTGTGCATCTGTGATGCGCCGGATTTCGAAACCGCCCTGGCTATGAAGACAACCGTTATCCGCGGT
>JAYNKS010000160.1:323-3584 GCA_038111345.1 Gammaproteobacteria bacterium
CCAGGCCGTCAACGATGTCTTCTTTGTATTTCAAACGGCCTTCCCGGATCCAGACGGAGAGAGATGTCAGCGCCTCGGCCTGATCCTCAGCGAAATCAAAGACCAAAAAACCCCGAATAGTCAGTCTCTTCACCAGGGCACTCCTTAATATCACAGAGGAAAGGTCCTCTCCGCGGGGGAGTTCGGTGTCGTTATAGGACGAAATCACGCCACATACCGGCACCCGAGCAAACTCGTTTAAAAGTGGGAGGACCGTCTTGAATACGTGGCCACCCACATTCTCGAAATAAACATCAATACCGCTCGGACAAGCCGCTTTGAGCTCCGCAACAAAATCATCGCTCTTGTGATTCACGCAGGCATCGAATCCTAACTCGTCTACGACGTAGCGACACTTTCTTTCAGATCCGGCGATACCCACTGCCCTGGCGCCTTTGATCTTGGCAATCTGTCCAACCACAGAACCCACCGCGCCCGAGGCCGCCGCAACGACCACCGTCTCGCCAGCCTGCGGCTTACCAATATTCAAAAGGCCCGTATAGGCGGTCACGCCTGGCATGCCGAGCACGCCAAGCGCGGTGGAGATGGGCGCCAATGCCGCGTCTACTTTTCGAAGGCTCTTCGCAGGCAGAGTGAAATACTCCTGCCACCCCCCGTAGCCCATCACGATATCCCCAATGGAGAAATCCTCAGACCGGGAATCGATGACTTCACCGACCACACCCCCCTCCATTACCGCACCAATCTCAACGGGCGCGGCGTAAGACTTCGCGGCACTCATCCGACCCCGCATATACGGATCCAGGGACAGATACAACGACTTGCAGAGCACTTCATCGGCCGCCGGTGGACTAATAGCGCGCTCTACGACGGCAAAATCGGTCAATGCCGGTGCACCGATGGGGCGAGCCGCCAAGGTCACTTGTTTGTTTATTGGAGTCATACCGTGGGAAGCGTCTCTGAAAGCATGACGCCAATAAGAGATGGAGGCTGAGGTCGGAATCGAACCGGCGTCCACGGCTTTGCAGGCCGCTGCATAACCACTCTGCCACTCAGCCGTGAGCGCAAAATTCTAAATCTTCTAAGCTTTCTGAACCTTCTAAGGCGCCAGAACCTCGGCCCATGAAATTATAAGCGATCCACTCGATCGTCAACAGCACACCACCGGCAGATCAGTCCAAATGCGGCTTTACTTGCCAACGAACGCGAAGCGCTGAGCGACGCTACCTCCTAAGTGCAGTCGCCAGATAGGCAATAGCGGCGTTTCGCGCTTCCGTATCAAAGGCCGACGTAATACGCCCTTCCTCAATAAACGATTTTCTGTACACCGTGGTCGCAATTTCCGCCGCAATGGAACAGCTACGGCTCAGTTTAGCGGAGGGCTTAAAGCCACAGACGGACACCAACAGCTGCGCAAGACCCGCCCCATAGGCCAAATGGGCCTGATTAATCATCGTCATTGAGTTCGGCATTAGTGCCAGCACGATCGTGAGCCTGTTGCGGCTGTAGTGCGTCACGACTGTGTCCATCAGCTTTGAGATTACCCGCTTCCAATCCGCCGTGGGCTTTAGTTGAAGATTGCCCATTTCGTTCATCATACGGCTGAGCACCCGGTGATAAAGCGCTTCAATGAGCGCATCCACGGACGGGAAAAAATAGTAAAGCGACACTCGTGGCACGTTGGCCCGAGCGGCAACCATCTGGAGCGTTATCTCATCGAGCGCGGTGCCTTCTGATATAAGCGCCTCCGCGGCGCTCAACACTTCTTCGAAGCGATGTATCCCGTGCCTGCGGGAGGGTTCTTTTGGGGGGCCTTTCTTCTTTGCCATGAGACGATCTGCAGCGGTAGCGGAGCAATTACTCGTGATATTAGAGTTTCGATTTTAGCAAAGCTAATCGGCCATTCTATTAATGAAATCCAAAAAGGGTTATGCCAATGCCGGCGCTAAGCAGGCCGGCGCGCCGAAGAGCTGACCCACCTGAAACCAGGCCTTTGGATACCAGCCATAGCCCTAACGCTACACGGGCGCCGGCCAGAACTGCTTCGCCCGGAGCAAAACCCAGGCCAATGAGGGATATATCTGCCGCTATCGCAAGCGGAATCAGATAAAGACCGATTCCTAGCGTCATAGCGGTTAGCGAAACCCTTACCCAATTGGCGCCAATCATTCCTGAGGCAATGAATACCGCCCCACAAACCGGCGGCGTGATAGTCGATATGAGCGCGAACCAAAAGACAAAGAGATGGGCCTGAAGGGGTGCCATTCCCAGGTCGATAAGAGCCGGACCTGCGACCGATACGCAGATCACGTAAGCGGCGGTCGTGGGCACTTCCATTCCCAGAATCAGGCAGGCGACGGCCGTGAGGATCAATGCGGGCCACAGAAGGCCAGAACTGCCTGACATGATCAAAGAGGTTACTTTAACGCCTAGACCCGTGATACCAAGGACGCCGATGATGATTGAGGCGCACAGGATAATGGAGGCGATCATCGCGATCTGCGAGGCGGCCGCCAAAAGAGCGGCCTCAATCCGATGGAAACACGAGCGGCTATTAATCTTCAGATCCGCATCAAAGAGCAGGAGCGAAAACGCGATGCCAATCGCAAGGACGGCCGCATACTGCGGCGTATACCCCACTCCCAGCATGAACCACAGGAGCACGAAAAAAGGCACCAGAAAAAACGCGGAGGTGGTGAGCACGGCTTTAGGAGACGGACGCTGCTCCTCGGGCACGGGCTTCAGATCATAGCGTGAGGTGTAGCCGTTGATACCAAACCACACGGCGGCAAAATAAAGAATAGCCGGCAGTAAGGCGGCGGCCATCACCCCCGCATAAGGGGTTCCGGTTAGCTCCACCATAACAAACGCGCCGGCGCCCATCAGGGGCGGCATGATTTGACCCCCCGAGGACGCCACAGCCTCAACCGCCGCCGTTAGCCTCGGCGGATACCCGAGTTTCAGCATGGCGGGCATGGTGATCGCCCCAGTTGACGCCACATTGGCTGAAGCCGAACCTGAAATTGAGCCAAACAAGGCCGAAGAAATGATCGAGACCTTTGCAGCGCCCCCCTTCAAACGGCCCGCGGCAGCTGAGGCGACGTTCATGAAGCCCTGTCCCGCTGCGCCGGCGTTCAGCACCGCGCCCAGGATTACAAAGATCGCGACAATGCCGACGGAAATGCCCGCCAGACTCCCCCACAGCCCACCTTCCGCAATAGTAAGGGTCCCAAGAAAGCTGTTAATCGGCGTCCCTGAGTG
>JAYNKS010000160.1:3594-4436 GCA_038111345.1 Gammaproteobacteria bacterium
GGGATGTATTGACCGAAAAGGCCATAAGCGAGCGCGAGCACAGCTACGATGGGCAGCGGCCAACCAATCGAACGCCGAGCACCCTCAAGCACAGCAAGAATAAGAAGGACCGCAATCGCAAGCTGGCCTTTCGATTCAATAAAGCCATATTGATCGGCCAACTGCGAGTGATTGACCGCACCCCATACGCAGGCCAACACTCCTGCCATACAGACCACCGCGCCGGAGATCCTGAGCCTCAAAGTGGGCTGACCAAGGCACAGGACCCACGGCAGCGCGAACGCTAAATGCAACGGTCGACTGACGAGATTGGGCACCAGGCCCGAGAACACGAGCCCCAGGTGAAAGAGAACAGCCGCCCCAGCTAAGACGAGCCAAAAAGCCCGCGATAGTGAGGCGGCCATTAATCGAGATCGTTACTGCGGATTATCGTTGCGATTCGGTCAGAGCAAAGCCGATTTCATCGTAATACTTGGCAGCGCCCGGATGGATTTTTCCGGAGATGTTTGCCATTAGCCCCTCATCCACCCCGTTCCACCAGGCGGCTCCGGCGCCCATAGCCTGTTTTTGCTCCCAATAGGTTTTGGTGAGCGCGTAGGCGGTTGCGTCGTCCATCGCGGTGGTGGCATAAGCAACCACGGGGAGCGACGTGGTATTGATATCGCCCGCCTGCCCCGCGTACGTCCCTGCCGGGATAACCAACTTGGTTCGTTTGGTCTGCGCGATCTGCTCGTCTGTTAGCGATAGGACGGTCACACCCATTGACGCCGCCGCCTCGATGACGTTGGGCGCGGGGTATGAACCTGCCGTGACAAAACCGTCGATTTGACCGTTCTTAAGCG
>JAYNKS010000161.1:0-4385 GCA_038111345.1 Gammaproteobacteria bacterium
CCTTGAGCTACGCCGCGGAACACATCACGAGCGGCCATCCTGATTTACGCCTCCTGATCGGCGTGGATACCCAGATGTTCCATGGGTATATCAACTGTGGAGCGGTCGGCGCAATCACCGGCATTGGCAACGTTCTGCCACGAGAGGTGGTTTATCTCGAGACCCTTTGCAAGCGAGCGGCAGCGGGAGACTCCTTGGCGCGGCAACAAGCCTGGGAGCTCGACCAGGCCATGATGACGCTCGCTACCTTTGATGAGGGGCCTGACCTGGTGCTGTATTTCAAATACCTGCTCACGCTGCTGGGTGAGCCAGGCTATGAACATCATTTCAATCCCCAGGATAGATTGAGCGAAAGCCAGGCTGGATTTGCCGCCTCTCAACTTGCTCTTTTCCAGGCATGGTGGAACCATTGGGAGAGTCGACCTCACTAAGACCCCTTCACGCCTGCGCCCATCCGTCAGGAGAAGCCCTATGAAAGATCACTACCGCGTCGTCGTCATTGGCGGCGGCGTCGTTGGCAGCTCAGTCCTTTACCATCTGGCGAAATTTGGCTGGTCCGATGTATGCCTTGTGGAGCGATCTGTGCTAACTGCGGGGTCCTCCTGGCACGCGGCCGGCGGAGTGCACGCGCTTAATGCTGATCCCAACATGGCGGCCCTACAGGCCTACACCATCGATTTGCTCTCGGAGATCCAGACGGAATCCGGCCAGGACATTGGCCTCAGCATGACCGGCGGGATCACGGTGGCCTCAGCCCCTGCGCGATGGGAGTGGCTGCAGTCCGCGTATCGCATCTTCCAAACCATCGGGATCGAAGACTGCTATCTAATGACGCCGCAGGAAATCAAAGACAAGTGCCCGATTATGGATATCACCGGCGTGTTGGGTGGTCTCTGGTGCGATCGGGAGGGTTATGTCGACACAACCGGAACCGTTCATGCTTATGCAGGAGCTGCCAAAAAGCGTGGCGCTACTATTGTCGAACACACGAAAGTGGACGCATTGACGCAACGCCCAGATGGTTCCTGGGAGGTCATCACGGATAAAGGCGTCATCAACGCCGAACATGTAGTGAATGCCGGAGGGCTCTGGGCAAAGCAGGTGGGGCGTATGGTCGGTCTTGATTTACCCCTCTCGCCGCTTGAGCATCATTATTTATTGACCGACACCATCCCCGAGGTAGCGGCGCTGGATTTTGAACTCCCCATGACCGTCGATCTCGAGGGGTTTACCTACATGCGCCAATATCAAAAAGGCGTGCTGGTGGGTATTTACGAAATAAACCACAAACACTGGAATATGGATGGCGCGCCGTGGGATTACGGCATTGAGCTCATTCAAGAGGATATCGACCGCATCTCAAACGAGCTGGAGATGGCCTTTGCCCGATATCCGGTTTTGACAGAGGTCGGGGTTAAAGACTGGGTAAATGGGGCCTTTACCTTTTCACCAGATGGCAATCCGCTGGTTGGGCCGGTCTCATCGGTTCCGAATTACTGGCTGGCCTGTGGCGTCATGGCTGGCTTTTTACAGGGCGGGGGGGTCGGAAAGACCCTTGCGGAGTGGATGATTCACGGCGAGACAGAGGCGGACGCCTGGCCGATGGATATCGCCCGCTATGGCGAGTTCACCTCAAACCGGGAATACATTAAACAAACCACCGGTCAGTTTTATTCTCGCCGGTTTGTTATGACCTACCCAAATGAGCAATTGCCCGCAGGCCGACCCCTGAAGAAAGCCCCGGCCTGGTCGGACATGAATGCCGCCGGCGCCAAATGGGGATGCAGTTGGGGGCTCGAGGTGCCGCTGATGTTCGCCGAGGCCGGCTTTGAGGAAACCCCAACCCTGAGACGATCTAATGCGTTTGACCACGTCGCCAAGGAATGCAAGGCCGTTCGAGAAGATGTGGGCTTACTGGATATCAGCGGATTTTCGCGATATGAAATCTCTGGCCCGAATACTGAGGCATGGCTACGCAAAATTATTTCTGGCCGGTTACCCAAGCCAGGCCAGGCTCGACTCACCCCCCTTCTCGCTCCCAGTGGTCGACTGAAAGGGGATCTCACTGCATTCAACTGGGGCGATGGGCGATGGTGGCTGATGGGCTCGTACTATCTTCGCAACTGGCATATGCGCTGGTTCCACGATCACAAAATGGAGGGCGTGACGGTTCTCGATATTTCCGATTCCACGGTTGGATTTGGTCTTGCTGGCCCGAAATCACGAGAAGTGCTCGCCGCCCTCACCCATCAGGACGTCAGCAATACCGCCTTGCCGTTTATGGGCTGCACAACCCTTGACGTAGGACTGATACGAGCCCGGGTTGGCCGACTGTCCGTTTGCGGCGAGCTGGGTTACGAAATCAATTGTCACGCGTCCGAACACGTCACGCTAAGAGAACTGCTGCTTGAGGCGGGCGCCGAGCAGAATATTAGGGAGTTTGGTTTTTATGCAATGAACTCCCTTCGGCTCGAAAAAAGTTTTGGAATATGGAATGCCGAATTTACACAGGACCGCACGCCCGCAATGACCGGTATGGATCGCTGGATCGACTGGTCTCGCGATGACTTCATAGGCCATGAAGCCGCGCTGAGCGAGCGGCGCGCTGGGCCGCCCGCTCAGCAACTCGTCACCTTTGAGATTGACGCCGACGATGCCGATGCTTCCGGCTATGAGCCCGTCTGGCAAAACGATCAGCGCGTGGGTTTCGTCACCTCAGGAGGCTATGGTCACTACACCGGCAAAAGCCTTGCCATGGGGTTGCTTGATACGGACTGCGTTCAAGCGAATAGTGCTTTTGAGATCGATGTCGTAGGCAAACGCAGACATGCCACGATCCTCACCCAAGCGGCGTGGGATCCCGTGGGCCGACAGATGCGTCTTTAATTCTCACTTTAGCGATACGACCGGGGAACAACGATGGCCCATCGACGAGGCGACAATCGTCGCTCCCGCATTCGTCAAGTGGCGACCGCACCTCATTGGTTACGAATTAAAAACCCCTATCCACCGATCGCCCAATTTACCGAAGATGAAATTGAGGCCATTCATGTCACCTCTCTTGAATTGCTTCGCGACAAGGGAATTCGGGTTCTAAGCGCAGAAGCCCGGGCGCTCTACGCGACCGCCGGTGCTGAAGTAAACCACGACACCCTCATGGTCCGCTTTGATCCCGGGATGCTGCTCGATGCCGTGGCTCAAGCACCGGCCTCTTTCCTTATGCACGGACGTTCCCCGGATCGATGGTTCGAGGTGGGAGGAAACCATCTTGTCTTTGCAACGGTCGGCGGGCCGCCCCATTACTCGGACCTCGAAGGCGGTCGGCGCGCTGGTACCTTAGACACCTTTAAGGACCTGCTCCGCCTTGCTCAGACCTACGACGTCCTGCATCTCACCACTCCCATGGTCGAACCACAGGATGTTCCCATTCATGTCCGCCACCTGTATATGACCCAAGCAGTGGTTGCGCTCACCGACAAACCGACTTTTATTTATTCGCGCGGTCGCGAGGCGGTTGCCGACGCTCTGGACATTTTGCGGATCGCCTTGGGCCTATCCCCCAGTGATTTCGAAGAGCGTGTGTACTGCTACACCGTAGTGAATGCGAACTCTCCCTTGCAGTTAGACGAATTGATGTGCGCAGGCATCATAGACTTTGCTAAAGCACGTCAGGCCATGATTCTCACCCCTTTTACCCTGGCCGGTGCGATGGCGCCCATCACGATCCCCGGTGCCCTCGCCCAGCAAAATGCCGAAGCGCTTGCCGGCATCGCCCTCTCTCAGATTGTGCGGCCCGGGGCTCCAGTGGTTTATGGTGGCTTTACCAGCAACGTGGACATGAAGAGCGGTGCGCCCGCCTTCGGCACGCCGGAGTACGTCAAAGCCGCTTTTGCGTCCGGCCAACTTGCCCGCCGGTATCAACTGCCTTACCGGACCTCCAATGTAAACGCGTCCAATGCACCGGATGCGCAGTCGGCTTACGAATCGCAAATGGCCTGCTGGGGTGCAATCATGGGTGGGTGCAATATCCTTCTCCACGGTGCGGGATGGCTGGAGGGCGGTCTCACAGCCTCGCTTGAGAAATTTATTATTGATGTAGAGATGCTGCAGATGTTCGCGAGTCTGATGGAGCCTGTCGAATGCAATACCGACACCCTGGCCAAAGCCGCGTTCGACGAAATTGAGCCCGGCGGTCATTTCTTTGGCACGCAACATACCCTGCAGCGATACGAGAACGCGTTTTATACCCCGCTGCTCTCTGACTGGTCCAACTTCGAAACCTGGACGGAAAAAGGCTCGCTCGATGCCACACAGCGCGCTAACCTGATTGCACGAGAGGCCCTTCGCAACTTCATACCGCCCGCTCTGGACGCCGCAAGGGACGA
>JAYNKS010000162.1:0-4365 GCA_038111345.1 Gammaproteobacteria bacterium
AGGGCCCGTTTCGAGGCGAGCGCTGGGACCGTTGGGTGGGCCATGATTTATCACGGTGGTGGCTGCGCAATGTTCGATTTGAGGCGGTTCGTATACTGGATCCCTCACGCCCCGTCAGCATTGCGGGATGGTGGATGACGCCTTCTTATCCCGAAAGGAAAGAGACCATTATTGTGGTGCACGGCATCAATAGTTCACGGCATAACTTCGATACGCTGATGCCGGCGACGATGCTCGCTCAGGCGGGTTTCAATGTTCTACTGATGGATGTGCGTGATCAGGGCAACACCACTTGTCAGGATGGTCGTCACTCGGCTGGTCAGGATGAATCCGATGACATCGTGACGGTTGCATACTGGCTAAAAAGCATGAAGGCCATTCCCCTTTCAAAGATCGGTTTGCACGGCGTCTCCGGCGGGGCGCTCGCAGCCATTATTGCTGCCGCAAAGAACAGTGAGATCGGCGCCTTTAGTCTCGAGGCGCCGGTGTTTGACTTCAACCGAGCGGCGATGGATGAAGTGAGGTATCAGGGTTTTCCCGGCGAGCTCTGGCGCGCTGCATACTGGGCGGCGAGGATGCGAGGCGTCGATCTAATGGAGATCCAGCCGTCGGATGGCATCAACGCGCTAGCGGGTCGACCGGCTCAGGTTCTGCATGGGGATGCGGACTCGCGGGTCGCGTACCAAAACGCACTGGATTTCATCGCGTACGCCGACTCCGTTGGTGAATCAGTCGCCTTGCATACCTTTGCAGGCGCTGATCACATAGAGGGACTGTTGCTCGAACCCGAGCGCTATCGGGATCTGTTGGTTACGTTTTTTCAAGCGGCTCTTGGTGGATCATCCCGCTGAGCTATTTATTGAATCACCGGAATTTCTGGTGGCGCCCGACGCGTAAGGTATTCCGCGCCGTCCTCAGTAATCACAATATTTTCCTCATGCACCAGCTGACGTGCTGGGGCAAAGGTCATCCCTGGCTCGAGGGTCATCACAACACCCGCCTCTAAAATGCGTTCATCGTCAGGATGTACCGATGGCCACTCGGTCAAGAGCATGCCAAGCCCATGACCCATTCGACCGATACTGTTACCCAGCGCGCCAAAGTCCTCCATGACTTTCCACATCGCGGCCCAGACTTCTTTCATTTTTGCGCCAGGCCGAGCCACCTCGAAACCTGCCTCAAGCGCCTGATGCACGGCGGCGTTGGCTCGGGCGGTATCGTCTGCCACGTGACCAAAGCCAAAGTTGCGATCGAAATCGCAAAAGTAGCCATCGAAGGTCGTTCCGGTGTCAATGATTAACACATCGCCCGCTTCAGGCACACGCCGCGTGGGCCCCATAATGATGCTGTCGTATCCTCCCGCCCCCGATCCGGCAACCATGAACGGCGTGTTGTCGGCTCCTCGCTGCAGAAGCTCTATTCGCATTTTGCGGGTGATGTCGAGCTCGGAATCGCCCAATGAGGCATAACCGGGCAGTGCTTCGAATGCGCCCGACGTAATTTGGCAGGCATAGCGAATTTTTTCGATCTCTGCGGCCGACTTCACAAATCGCTGCTGCAAGAGATGTTCGGCGCAGTCAACCACGGTGTGATTTAAACCCCCAACGAGCGTGCGGGCATCCGCCGCCGGCATTCGGAGGATGCTTTCAGGACCCATGGCCATGCCTATTCGACCATGGCGGGCAGGCAGCGCTTTGATGGTGCTCTGCAGTAGAGAGATGCCATCGTCAGCCGGGCGCGGAGACGGCCAGGTGTAGACTTCATCGACCCAAGTGGCTCGCATACCGGCTTCGCCGATAGTGGGGATCACCGCTACCGGTTTGCCTTCAGCAGGAATGATGACGAACCATGGTCGGGTAGGGCTTTCAAAGAATTGGGTGTGGAAACCCGTGTGATAGCGAATCTCTGCCTCGGTGGTCACGATAATCGCATCAAGTTCGAGATCATGCATACAGCGTTGTGTCGTAGCGGTTCGATTTTCAAATTCCGCTTCGGTAAAGCCGCGTGCCGGTTCGCTCATGAGGTTTACTCAGGATGGAATGTGGGCTGCCGGGTGACCCACCAGGGATTCATAAAGCTCTGGATCCGTAGCGCCTTCGGTGCCAAAAATCAGAACCACACTTTGTTCATCGATCTGCATCCCTTTTGCCACCGACGGCTTCTGATGAGCCGCAACCAATCCGGCGAGGCCAGCCACAGCCGACTCGCCGGCAACAATAGATGGATCGGAGTCCACGCCTTCATCCATGAGCTTCATGAGCGGCGCCACAGGCGCATCTGAGATCGTCGCGAAATGTTGAGCTCCAACATGAAGAATTTCCCAGCCCAGCGCTGACACTTCCCCGCAAGAAAGGCCTGCCATGATGCTTTCTTCAGTGATGTGGACCACTTTTTCTTCACCAGCTCTTGCGCTTTCATAAAGACAGGCAGCGGGATCCGGTTCAACGACAATCATGCGGGGTGTTTCGGCTCCATAGCGAAACCATAGATCTGCGCAGACAGCTCCTGCGAGCCCCCCGCAGCCACCCTGAATAAACACATGCGAGGGGATAACCGCTTCAGGCAGTTGATCCATCGCTTCTGTGGTCATCAGGGTGTACCCCGCCATGACGTCTCGCGGCACTTCCATGTAGCCCGGATACGAAGTGTCGGAAACAATATGCCAGTCGTTCGCTTTTGCATCGAGGTCAGCTTGCCTGACCGAGTCGTCATAGTTACCCGGAACACGAACGACGGTTGCGCCGTATCGTTCAACGGCCTGCTGGCGGGCCATACTGACACCGGCATGCATGTAGATCATGCATGAGCAGCCGAATCGTTCAGCGCCCCAGGCAACCGATCGACCATGATTGCCGTCCGTCGCGGTCACGACGGTTATGTCCTTCACGGTGTCTGCGTATTTGCCCGTATTGATGTCATCAAGCGTGACTGTTTCGTTGGGTAGCCGATCGCCCACCAGCTGCTGGAGCACGTGTTGAACCGCATAGGCGCCGCCCAGGGCCTTGAAGCTGCCGAGCCCAAAGCGATCACTTTCATCTTTGTAATACAGAGCCTTGATGCCCAGGGCGCTCGCCAGGCCCGTCAGTTTCTCTAGCGGTGTGGCCGCATAGCCGGGCCATTGGGATATCGTGCGCCGCGCGAGATCGCAGCGCTCTGGTGGAAGCACCGCTTTTACGTGATCAGGACAGGGCTGTGCGTGATGTGCGGCCGGGTTTTGAATGGCATTACTGATTTCAACGGAAGGAATAGACATTAAAGACTCAAGGTGCGGTGTTCTGCGAGAACGTGGGTGAGAACAGCTGATCCAGGAAGTTGACGAACCATGCGCCTGCCTTAGAAAGCGTGGCAGCGGCGAGACGGTTTTGCTCATCGCGTGATTGGGCGCCGGGTTTATGCCAAGGCGCATCGGGAAACGCCTGCCAGCGTTGCCACATGGCATGAGTGCATTCGGGATGGAACTGCGTACCGACTACCTGGGACCCATAGCGAAAAGCCTGGTTGGGGAAGAGGTCTCCGTTCGCGAGACGTTCGGCCCCGCTCGGTATATCAAAGCCTCGGCCGTGGTACTGCGCGGCGAGGAATCCATCCGGTATGAAGCCAGGTGCCTCGCTCGAAGGATGAATCGGGTAAAAACCGAATTCTTCTGTGCCGTCTTCATGGCGCGCGACCCTCGCGCCCAGGGTATGCGCGATGAGCTGTGCGCCGAGGCAAAGCCCGAGCACCGGAATATCGCGCGTGAGGCATTTTTCGATCCATCGTACCTCATCATAAAGGTAAGGCGAGCGATCCATCTCGTCCACATTAGGCGCGCCGCCAAGAATCACGGTGCCACACAAGGTATCGTCCGGTGGAGGCAGGCCCTGGTCTTTAAACGGTTGATACCACTCTACGGCAAAGCCGCGCTGCTGGAGATGAATCGACGCAAGATCTTCGCGAAGTTCATCGTGGTGTTCAACGATAATGATCTTTCCGGTCATGGAGCGGCTGCAGAGACAAGGGCGTCCTAGGCCGGAAGAGTGAAGAGCTTTCCGAACCCGTCAATAGAGTCGTTGATCCCGGCGAGTCTAAGGCTGTGCCAAATGATGGCGTGATTTGAGGAGGTAACGGGCTTACCCAGCGTATTCTCAATATCGGCGACACAGTGTGCCAGGCGAAGGCTTGTGCAGGACACAAATACGCCGTCGACGTTATCGTGGCGACCAATTTCCAGAGCGGCCGTTTTCATGCTCTCGGCCGATATGCGGGCGACCAGATTATCGTCATCTTGGTTGAAGGATCCAAATACCGGTACCTCAAATCCATTGTCTTCGATATAGCGCCGAATGTATTGGTTGACCTCGTCGGAATAGGGCGTAAGGACGCCAA
>JAYNKS010000163.1:0-4342 GCA_038111345.1 Gammaproteobacteria bacterium
ATACGGTGCATTCTCGGCGGATGACGTTGAGATGGCATCCAGAAGCCTCGTGGCATTTGCAATCGGATTGCCTGCATTTGTCCTGATCAAAGTTCTGGCTCCCGGCTTCTATGCCCGGAAGGACACCCGGACTCCGGTCGTGATCGGCGCTGTTGCGATGGCGGTGAATGCGGTAGTGGCGCTCCTGCTGGTCTGGTCTATGGCCCATACCGGACTTGCCCTTGCCACCAGTATTTCTGGGGCTGTTAATGCAACGCTCCTTTATATCTACCTGCGACAGCGAACACGGTTTCGTCTTGCATCTGGCTGGGTCTCGTTTATCTCTCGGGTAGGTATCGCGGGCGGTGTCATGGCGTTAGTGCTCTATGGTGCGGTACCTGAGTTTGCGGTGTGGACCAGTGCAAATGGTCCTTGGCGGGTCTCCCGGCTCGCCGTTTGGATTGTGGCTGGGGGAGCCTCCTACTTTGCAGCCCTCTATCTAATGGGTGTTCGTGCTCACCAGCTGATCGAAAGACCCGCATCATGACAACATCGCTTTCAGCTGAGGTGGTGGCCCTGATCGGAAAGCAGGGGCAAACGCGATTGTTCACGTTAGCGGAGGCAACCGAGGCGCTGCCGGTTGTGAAAAAGCTGACCGCGTCAGCGGCTAAGGAACTCCTGCCGATTCAGGATCGGATGGGACAGCTACTCGACTGTGATCCGCGTCTGCCGCAAATCGAATCCGGGTTCGAAGACATTGTGCGTCGATGGGTTGCTGGCGTGCAGCGTCTGGGGCTGAAGGTGTCCGGACTTTGGGAGGTGGGGTTCGATACAGGTGATGGATATTTGTCGTGGCGTCACCCCGAGATACGTCTGGCATACTTTCGTGTATACGGAGATGATTTCCAGTTTCGACGTCCTCTGAGCGATGTGATTGAAGAGCAGCAGCCTGAATGGGCATTTTCGTGAGCACACAAGCATTCCCGATGAAGCTGATCCGCGACCTTCATAATCTAAACGGCTTGCATCGACCCGCCGTGGTGTCGATCGGCAACTATGATGGCGTGCATCTCGGCCATTGCTGCCTGATTGACGCGCTTAAGAAAAAAGCGAACGCGCTCAGCGCACAAATGACGGTGCTGACTTTCGAGCCGCATCCTCATGAATTTTTTAGTCCAAAGAATGCTCCGCCTCGCCTTATGAATTGGCGCGAAAAGATGGAGGCCTTATGTCAGCAGGGCGTGGATCAGGTGATGACCCTTCGCTTCAACGATCGGCTGTCGCAGACGTCGGCTGAAGATTTTGTGGAAAACATCCTTGTTGGAGGATTGGGCGCCCAACACATCGTGATTGGTGACGATTTCAGGTTTGGACGAAAACGCCTTGGCGATGTTGCACTGCTGACGCGCCTTGGGACCCGGTTTGGTTTTACGGTTGATACGATCGACACCTGCATAGTTGATGGCGAGCGCGTGAGCAGCACCCGGATTCGTGAGGCCTTGCGACTTGGCGATTTCCCGTTGGCCGAACGTCTTTTGGGTCATCCATTCACGATGTCGGGCCGGATATCGCATGGCGATAAGCGCGGGCGGACCATCGGATTTCCGACGGCAAACATCGTCCTCAGGTATGAGAATCTGCCGGTCTGGGGCGTCTACGCGGTTCGGTTAAGGGTGTCAGACGGGCGGGTATTCGGCGGCGTCGCGAACGTTGGAAGTCGGCCCACGGTGGGCGGACAGAAGATTCTGTTGGAGACCCATCTTTTTGACTTCCGCGAGACGATATACGGTTCTCGCGTAAGGGTTGAATTTGTCGAAAAGATCCGCGATGAGCAGAAATTTGACTCGTTTGAACACCTACGTGAGCAAATTGATCGCGACGCGCAGGCCGCACGAGTGTGTCTGGGTGTTGAACGAATAAGCGATACCGCAAGCGCAACCAGCAGCCTAAAGGAAACCAAGGTCTGATGAGGAGACAGCGTCTGGGTTTTTTCATTACGGCGGCTGCCTGGCTCGTTCTTGACCTCGGCACAAAGCAATTCATGCAGGACCTCCTTGAACGGGTGGGCTCTGTCCTGTGGTTTGATGGATTTCGCTTCGTTCTGGTTTATAACCACGGCGCAGCTTTTGGGTTTCTAAGCTCCGCAGGAGGCTGGCAACGAGGGCTCTTTATAGTGCTTGCCGCTCTGGTCGCGCTTTATCTCGTGTGGCGTCTGTGGTTGGCGAACCCAAGGGAGAAACAGTTTAATCTGGGCCTTTCGTTTATTCTTGGCGGCGCCGTAGGGAACATGGTGGATCGGATCAACCATGGCTACGTGATTGATTTCATCGATATTTATGTGGGCGCCTGGCATTGGCCGGCCTTTAACGTTGCCGATATCGCGATCTGCATCGGGGCTGTCATTGTGATTGCGGATAGTTTGGGACTGACTCTTCTCGGCAGAAGCCCCAAAGAAGCCCCAACAAAGGATAACGAGGCATGAGCAATCCGGGCACGGCCGAGTGGGGGGACCGCATATATTTACGGTACCGGGTGCTTGATTCAAACGGGGACCTACTGGAAGAGTCAGACCAGACCGCCGATGGTTATGAGTTAGGAAACAGCGATCTTCCCGACCCCGTGCAGCTCCGCCTTTTGGGTGCGGCTCCCGGAACGCCAATCTCGATTCTGATCTCGGCCAAGGATGAAGCATTTGGACCGCATGACCCGATGCAGATACAGAGATTACCCAGATCCCAATTTGAGGGGCTTGACCGTGGGCTTTCAGTCGACCTGAAAGCCGGCGCGTTGGTGGAATTCGCTCTACCGGGCGAAAATTTTGTGGCAGGTTACGTGGTCGACATCGATTCTGAAGAGGTGGTGGTCGATTTCAATCACCCACTGATAGGAAGGGACTGCGTGTTTGAACTCGACGTGGTTGATGTTGTAAAGGCGGGGCATAAGCCTGGGTCATCCGGATAGGAGGAGGGATGGGTCGACTTGCCATACCCGTGGTTCTTGCAAACCCGAGGGGCTTTTGTGCCGGGGTTGATAGGGCTATTGAGATTGTCGAGCGGGCGCTCGCGATCCACGGCGCACCTATCTTTGTTCGGCATGAAGTCGTGCATAACCGGTTCGTTGTCGAGGACCTAAAGAAAAAGGGCGCCGTATTTGTACAGGAGGTGAGTGAGGTTCCAGACGGGGCCACAGTGATCTTTAGTGCCCATGGGGTTGCACGTGCGGTCCAGAAAGCGGCCAGTCTGCGAGGACTTAAAGTGTTGGACGCCACTTGCCCATTGGTTACCAAGGTGCATTCAGAGATGAGTCGCTACGGTCGTGAGGGCAAGACCGTGATACTGGTTGGGCATGCCGGACACCCGGAAGTGGAGGGCACGATGGGCCAGGCAACGGGACCGGTACTGTTGGTCGAGAACGAAGACGATGTTGCCGGCTTGCACGTGCAAGCCGGCACCCCTCTGGCCTATGCAACCCAGACAACGCTCTCGGTGGATGACACCGCCCGAATCCTAGATGCTCTGCGCGCGCGCTTTCCGGACATCGAGGGACCTCGGAAGGACGACATCTGCTATGCCACTCAAAACCGTCAGGACGCTATCCGCGAGCTTGCAAAAGAATGTGACGTCGTACTGGTGGTGGGCTCTGCCAATAGTTCCAACTCGAATCGTTTGAGAGAGCTGGCCGAACAGATGGGCGCACGCGCCTTTCTGGTAGATGGCGCTGAGTTCATCCAGGACGACTGGCTGACGGGCGTCAAACGAGTGGGTGTCAGCGCTGGTGCGTCAGCGCCCGAAGTGCTTGTGGAGGGTGTGCTAGACCGGTTGCGTAGGATCGGCTGCGAGGTGCAGGGAGGCGCGGCCCGGCTCGATGAAGGGGTTTCATTTTCGCTCCCCTTGGAGCTTCGAGGTTCGCGTGAGTCGTCATGATTGATGACGAGATCAGAAAGCTCAAAGAACGCATTAGAAGCCGGCAGTTGATTCCCCGACTTCTCCCCGGACTTTTCCCGTTTGATAGCAGTGGAAAGCTCAGGATCACTACGTTCTTTCTGGGTCTTTTTCTCTGGTGGTGGTTTATCGGGTTTACAAACACTCAGCGCTGCGTAGTGTTTGAGACCGCGGCTCAGAATCGGGTGGCAGCAGGCTCCGCCAGCAGGGAGCGCATTCGAGCGGATTGCGTACGTGCGGTCGACGCCGACGGACGACGCTATACGATCGCCCAGATCTTGGACAACTACCTGCTATAACCGGAACCGGGTGATGGCGGGTAGTTGAGGCCTTATAATCGCGCCCCTCGGAAATTAAGCCGCTTTCCCGCCGGTGTAGCTCAGTTGGTAGAGCAGCGCATTCGTAATGCGAAGGTCGTAGGT
>JAYNKS010000164.1:0-1199 GCA_038111345.1 Gammaproteobacteria bacterium
ATATTGAGGTATCCCCGGCAGGGGTTTGCGACGCATTGGATCGAACAAACCCTGCTCTCTGAGCTTTTCCTTCAAGAGCTCTAAGCGCCTTCGAAGTTCACCCTCGCCAGCAGGTTCGATGTAGTCAACGATAAGCTGAAAGTCGCCCCGCGGCTCATAAATGGATGCCGAACCGCTTAGAAGAACCGCGTCGCCATTTTTTAGTTGGCTGTTGCGATTGAGTCGACGATTGCGGAACATCGCGCATCGGACTTGCGCGTGTTTATCCTTCAACGAAAAGTAGATATGGCCCGATGCGGGCGTGGCGAGGTTGGAGATTTCGCCCGTCATCCAAACGTCGTCGAACTCTGACTCGACCAGTCTCCGGGCTTGTTCGGTAAATTCGCTGACTTGGTAAATAACCCGCGCCATACGCTTTATTTGACCACTGTCGATAGTGTGAGGTCCATAAAAAAACCGGGCAATTGCCCGGTTCTTTAACGGCGGCACAAACCCTCGATCAATAGTAAGGCGTCGCGCCTTGTTGTGCTTGTGCCTGTGCGATGCCTGTTTTTGCAGCCCAGGATACCTTTTGCGCTATGCGAATAGCCTCAGCTTCGTCGCCTCCCTCCAGCTTGGCTTTTGCCGTTTTGACGAGCTTTCTTAAAGGCACCGCTTTGCCGCCCGTTGCGGGATCCAACACTCGCCACTCGGCGCCCGCCTGTTGTGCGGCTTTGAGGTCGGCTTCGGCTTGGGTGATAGCGTCTTCCCCCGCGCCCGCGTAGGCGGTCGACAGCAAAAAAGCAGTTCCAAGACCGATGATCGCGCCCGCGCGTCTCATTGATTTCATTACGTGTGTTCCTCCGAATCTTCTCTTTTGCCTGGATTTCACTCCGATAGGCATTGCCCCCACGAGCCAAAGTACAAGTTTACCGAGCGGGAGTCAAACCGTATAATTTGTCGATGGAGCACCCAGATCTTGCCCTGACCTTTGACGATGTCTTGCTGGTTCCGGCGTTGTCGGATGTGCTTCCTCACGAGGTGGACCTCACTACCGCCTTTTCCCGAAAAATATCGCTAAATATCCCGCTTGTTTCGGCGGCGATGGATACTGTGACGGAGGCCAGAGCGGCTATTTGCCTAGCGCAGGCGGGCGGCATCGGTGTTGTGCACCGCAACATGACCCCGGCCGAGCAGGCCATCCAAGTCAGTCTTGTCAA
>JAYNKS010000164.1:1209-4308 GCA_038111345.1 Gammaproteobacteria bacterium
AAGCGGGATCATCCTGGATCCCGTCTGTGTGTCGACATCAGCCACGGTGGCAGAGGTGCTCGCCCTTACTCGAGAAAATAATTTCTCCGGCGTCCCCGTGCTGGACGAAGCGGGCAAGCTTACTGGGATCGTGACGAGTCGTGATCTTCGCTTCGAAACGCGTTTTGATCAGCCTGTTACGGCGGTGATGACGCCACGCGAGCGTCTGGTTACGGCGTTGGAAGGCGCGAGCCGCGAGACGGTTCGGGCGCTTCTTCACGAGCATCGCATTGAGAAGGTGCTGCTCGTCGACGAGGCGTTTAACCTCAAAGGATTGGTCACGGTCAAAGATATTCAAAAACAAACTGAGTTCCCTTTGGCTTGCAAGGATCCTCAGGGACGTCTTCGTGTGGCGGCCGCTGTCGGCACGGGAAAAGATTCCGAGGAGCGATGCGATCGACTGGCGAAGGCTGGTGTCGACGCCATCGTCGTCGATACCGCTCACGGTCACTCAAGAGGCGTCCTTGATCGGGTTCGCGCCGTAAAAATGGCGCACCCTGAGGTCGAGGTTATAGCCGGAAACATCGCGACGGCAGACGCCGCCCGTGCTCTTGTTGAGGCTGGCGCCGATGGAGTAAAGGTAGGTATCGGTCCCGGTTCAATCTGCACGACCCGTGTGGTCGCTGGGGTGGGTGTACCGCAAATTACGGCAGTTTCCGACGCGGCGGCTGCCCTGAGGGAAGAGTCTGTCCCGGTTATTGCGGATGGAGGCATTCGCTTCTCGGGCGATATCGCAAAAGCCATCGCAGCTGGAGCGAATGCGGTCATGGTTGGCGGCCTGTTCGCTGGCACTGAAGAAGCTCCTGGTGAGATCGAGCTGTTTCAGGGTCGGTCGTACAAAAGTTATCGTGGAATGGGGTCTCTCGGCGCGATGCAGGAAGGGTCAAAGGACCGGTATTTTCAGGAAGGTCAGGATGATCCGGGCAAGTTGGTGCCCGAGGGCATCGAGGGACGGGTGCCTTTCAAGGGCCCAATGACGCAAATTATCCATCAGCTGACCGGGGGACTTCGTGCCAGCATGGGGTATACCGGATGTGGCACCATTCATGAGATGCGCACAAAGTGTCGATTCGTTCAGATTACCCATTCCGGTTATGCCGAGAGCCATGTCCACGATGTCACGGTGGTGAAGGAAGCGCCCAACTACCAGCGCGGTTCCTGACGAGGTTTTCCTCGAGAAACAGCGATCCATGCCAGCTGATCCGCACGCCGACCGCATCCTGATTCTCGATTTCGGTTCGCAGTACAGCCAGTTGATTGCTCGGCGTGTTCGCGAAGCCAACGTCTACTCAGAATTACTGCCGTGGGATGTTGATCCTGTGGTGATTCGCAATTTCCGTGCGAAAGGCGTCATTCTCTCGGGCGGACCGGAGAGTGTTCATGAGCACGACTCCCCGCGCGCTCCCGATTGTGTTTTTGATCTCGGTGTGCCGGTGCTGGGGATCTGCTACGGCATGCAGACGATGGCAGAGCAGTTAGGCGGGGAGGTCGCGCCGGCGGCGCACCGCGAGTACGGTTATGCCCGGGTTCGTGCGAGAGGTCATAGCGCGTTGCTTCAGGATATCGAAGACCACCGAACCGAAGAAGGTTACGGTCTGCTTGACGTCTGGATGAGTCATGGCGATCGGGTTGAGGCCCTCCCGGCCGGTTTCAAAGTTATTGCCTCCACACCAAGTGCGCCGCTGGCAGGGATGGCGGATGAGCATCGGCGCTTTTACGGACTTCAGTTCCATCCTGAGGTAACGCATACCACACAGGGCAAAGCGGTCCTGGACCGGTTTGTGCATGGTATCTGCGGTTGTGATTCAGATTGGACGTCTGATCAGATCATCGAGCGTGCTGTGGCTGACGCGAGAAGCAAGGTGGGTGCAGATGATGTCCTGCTCGGATTGTCAGGTGGGGTGGATTCGTCGGTCGTCGCCGCTCTTTTACACCAAGCCATTGGTGATCAGCTCACCTGTGTGTTTGTCGACACGGGACTGCTCCGCCTGAACGAGGGTGATGAGGTCATGCAGACCTTTGCCGAGAACATGGGCGTAAGGGTGATTCGTGTAAATGCGGAGGCGCGATTTCTTCAAGGGCTAGAAGGCGTCTTTGACCCTGAAGAAAAGCGGAAAATTATTGGGCGAATCTTTATCGATGTGTTCAATGAGGAATCCGACAAACTGACGAACGTGAGATGGCTCGCGCAAGGCACGATCTATCCTGATGTGATTGAGTCAGCCGGTGCCCATTCCGGGAAAGCCAAGGTAATCAAGTCTCATCACAATGTGGGTGGTCTCCCTGATGATATGAAACTCGGTTTGGTCGAGCCCCTTCGGGATCTATTCAAGGACGAGGTTCGAGCGATCGGGTTAAAGCTTGGGCTGCCTGCAGATATGATCCATCGGCATCCTTTTCCGGGTCCTGGCCTGGGGGTGAGAATCCTCGGTGAGGTGAAAAAGGACTACGCGGATTTGCTGCGCTCAGCCGATGATATTTTTATCAGCGAATTACGCGCCGCAGAACTCTATGACAAAGTCAGCCAGGCCTTCGCAGTTTTTTTGCCGGTCAAATCGGTTGGGGTTGTGGGTGATAACCGCGCTTACGAATACGTCGTAGCACTAAGAGCGGTCGAGACCGTTGATTTCATGACGGCCCGTTGGGCGCATTTGCCTTACGAGTTTCTTGACGAAGTGAGCCGAAAGATCATCAATCAGATATCGGGGATATCCCGTGTGGTGTACGACATCTCCGGAAAGCCACCGGCCACGATTGAGTGGGAGTAGTTGTTCTACTTTAGGTCATGGATTTGATTGGATTAGCGACTTACACAACCGCTGGCATGCTTAAGGGTGCGCTAGCTGAAGGGAGAGAGAAATAATGACTGAAATTGTTCTGGTAGTGGTGGCCCATTCTGATGATGAATCTATATCAATGGCGGGAACAATAACTAGGCATGTATCTCGAGGTGACAAGGTTATCGTTGTTTCGATGACTGATGGAGTCGGCGCACGTGATAGCGCAAATATTGATGATGCAAACAGCAGAAAAGTTTCCGCGGATACGGCGAGTAATGAG
>JAYNKS010000165.1:0-4278 GCA_038111345.1 Gammaproteobacteria bacterium
ACGGCCGTGGGCTCAGCCCCTTTTTCTCAATCAAGCCTTGCAGCAAGCGCGCGATTTGGTCTGCACCACCACCGGTGCCGGCCATGATGATGAACTCCACCGGCTTTTTCGGCTCCCAGGCCTGCGCTGGCCCTGCGACCAACACTGCCAAAGCGCCAAGCATGCCAGCGACTGAGCTCAGTAGTTTTCTATTCATGTTTTTCCTCTCTTCTCCCCTTAAACGGAGATCGGTTGATACCCACCGCAAGGTCCTCATCTGGAGCAACAACTCCTCCGAATGATCTAACGGTCTTCAGATTGTCTAGAACTGCTCCTAACACCAACATTTTCGCCGAACAGATCTGACAAAGCCTTTAAAAGGCATTCGATCCATTATCGACATTTTCCTAGGGCTGTAAATTAAATTCTCTGATGCACTCCATCCACTCAGCCTTATGGAGTATTCGCTCAAAAAAGGCACATTTAGGCTCGTTTCAGGGCGCCGCCCAGGCCCCTGCCCACCCCGACTCATGCCAGTTGAAGACCGCTCGACGATGCCCCTCAACCCTCAAAAAAAGCCAATCGATGGTTGTAATCTCACAAGCAAGCACGGCGAAGTGCTCCCGCCCGGTCTCCGGGCTGACCGGCTCAACGATGTCGAGATCGCGCTCCTCACACCGCGCACCGGGGGCATGAGGTGTCCGGTAGCATTGCGCGCTGCGCCAGGCGCCATCGTGCCAGCGTTGATCCGCGAGGGCATCGTCCTGGTGGATCCAGGCATGGCCGTATGCCCTCAGTTGGGTCTTCGCATCCCGGTCATAGAACAGCCATGAAAAATTGGAATCTTTCTCACGGTCTGCGATCTTGGGGGATCGGGTGTCGGTGTGGCAGGTGAGCACGCGAGTGGTCGGATCAGCCGATCGCAGGACAACGGTTCGCAGCTGGGCCAGTCCATGGCCTACGTTCCCCAAAGTCGGCGTGTGCCAGGGATGATGCCTATCCTTTACCGCTGTCGATAGCGTTGCCCACTGATCCTTGATGATCTGATCGAGATCAGAAATTTCGGGGGTAACGGGGTATTTCATTAGGCCAATGAGTCATGGGAGGCGCCTGAGGAATCTTAAATCTATCACTGCGACATGTTTTAAGCTTTTGAGCAAAGAGATGCGACGCCCCGCGTTATCATGGCTCACACGTTGACAGCGACTCGTCGCACGATCTTCCATACTTAAATCCAAATTCATAATGTAGGCCCATGAGGATGCTCCACAACCGGTCCGCACATGCGTAAAAGTGAGCTGCCACAGAAAATATGTGAGCGGTGCAAACGGCCATTCACCTGGCGCAAAAAATGGGAGCGCTGCTGGGATGAAGTACGTTATTGCTCCGAGCGATGCAAACGCAGCAAGACATCGCAAGCACACGCATGAATCGGTTGGTGTTGATTAAGTCACTCACGCTGGCCGGGGCGCTGCCTTTCATGGTGGCCTGCGCCCTTAAGCTCGGATGGTTTTCATTCGCTGGGGTCGACGCCGATAACTGGTTGTGGACCTACGCGCTCGTGATCAGCGCCTTCATGGCCGGCTCCCACTGGGGCATTGCGATAAAGAGCGGTGATAGGCTCGCGCTGTTGGCCAGCAATGGCTTTGCGCTCGCGATTTTTGGGGTTGCCGTGTGGCTTCGGACTCCGCTCGGGATAGGGCTATTGATACTGCTCTTCGCCGCACAGCTTCTGGTGGATCGAAGACTGCTGGCGCTCGCCCTGATCGCCCCCGTTTACTGGCGCCTGCGCCTGCGGGTTACCAGCATCGTCTGCTTTATGCTGGCCGCTTATTTGATGATTGCAATCGGCCTCGCCTGAGCTAAACGTGCTCAGCCGCTCGTTTGATCTCGCTCATAAATGCCTGAAGCTTCGCGGGATTCAATACCCCGTCCGTCCGAACTCCGCTGCAGACATCCACACCAGCCGGTCTCACCGCAGCGATGGCGTCAAAAATATTGTTGCTCGAAAGTCCCCCGGCGAGGAATACCGGAAGATGGGTAGCTTCCACGAACCGCTGGCTGATTGACCAGTCATGAACAGAACCGGTTCCCCCAAACTGCGGCACCGCACCACGGGTTTGCCCCGAGTCCAGCAAAAACGCATCCACCACCTGCCCGTACCGCTCGATCAACGAAAGCGCACTTTCATCCTCCACATGAACAACCTGCACACGGCGAACCTGGGGCAACGCAGCACATAAACGTTCGTGCTCCTGCGGTTCGATATGCCGCACGATCTGTACGGTGTTGGCGCCGCATTGCTTGAGCTCCTGTTCGATCTCACCGGCACGGGTCTGACTGGTTAGAAAGAAGGTGTCGATATCTGACGGCAGGGCTTGAACAATCGAGGCGGCCGCATCCACACCAATTACTCCCGGACCTGAAGGCATCTCCCCTACAAGACCGACAGCCGTCGCGCCGGCCGCGTGCGCGAGACGCGCTTCGTCCACGCTTGCCATGCAGCATATCTTTATATCCATGGATTTCAGCCTACTACGGCGGTCAGCAGAGTCGGCAACAGTTCGTTTAGATCGCCCAGCAACAAGACATCAGCGAGATCATCCATAGCCGTTGGCTCCCCGTTCACGATAATGATTTTGGCGCCCTGCTCTTTTGCTATGGGCACCAATCCGGCTACCGGAAACACCGAAAGCGTGGAACCGACCGCGAGCAACAGGTCGCACTCACGCGCAGCCGTCTCGGCTCGGCCCAGATCCCTCGCCACGAGAGACTGACCGAAAGAAATCGTGGCCGATTTCAGAATGCCCTTACATTCGGGACAGTCCGGGTCGTCCTCTCCTGATTCAAGCCGCTTCAGCACGTCCGGCATCGGTGCACGATAGGCGCATTGCAAACAGGCCACCTCGCGGATGGTGCCATGAATCTCGATGACTTTATCTTCAGAATTGCCGGCAATCTGATGCAGACCGTCGATGTTCTGCGTCACCAGCGTATGCAACCGGCCCAGCGTCTCGAAATCTGCTAGCGCCTGATGACCGATACCGGGCTGCGCCCCCCAAACGGGCGAATCGCGGCGCGAGAGCCACGCCTTCTTGCGAATGCGGGCGTCACTCATGTAGTAGCGAATATCCGAGAGTTTTTCGGCGTCAGGGTCCTTAGTCCATACCCCTTGTGGACCGCGAAAGTCCGGAATGCCAGAAGCCGTCGAAAGGCCCGCGCCAGTCAGCACCAGGACCTCGTGCGACTGCAGAATCCAATCACGGGCTCTTGAGAGCGAGTCGTTCAATTTGCTACCGGCTGATGCATGTTTGCGTTACTGACGACGCGAGGGTATCTGATACAGTCAGGGTTGAAAACAAAAAGGAGAAAACCATGTATTTCCGAGTAACGACTTATTCCTTTGATGCGGC
The DNA here is from genome assembly GCA_038111345.1 of Gammaproteobacteria bacterium. Lineage (GTDB taxonomy): Bacteria > Pseudomonadota > Gammaproteobacteria > Arenicellales > UBA868 > UBA868. The sequence continues at coordinate 3,393 of JAYNKS010000165.1, forward strand.
GCGGCGCGATGAGTTCCTGGCGCTGGCGGACACCTTCCGCGATGAACTCAACGCCATTGACGGCCTCGAGTCCGTTCACTCCTGCGAGATGGACGAAGGCGAGGGCATGATCGTTTCCCAATATTCAAGCGAATCGGCTGCCAATGATGCGCAGCCGCAGATCCAGAGCATCTTCGGACGCATGGCGCCCTTTATGACCTCCATGCCCGAGGTCAAAGGCGGTGAGGTGATCTGGTCGCTGTAAACGCGGCTCAGAAGATGCCAGCCTCGAGGCCGGCCGCCAGTGCGGCCCCCAGGTCTTTACCGGGCTGCATAAACTGATCACGCCACTCCCCTTTGAGTATCAGAGGGTCCTGCACGGCTCGCCAGCCTAGACCACTGGCGATGGATTCAATCGCGCGGCGCGTGCCCGTGCCGTCCAGTCCCGCGCGAATGTAAACCGCGTAGGGCATACCCCGAGTCTGCTCAAGGCACGGGTTATAGACACGGTCAAAAAAGTCTTTAAGCGCGCCACTCATGTAGCCCAGGTTCTCGGTGGTTCCAAGCAGTATGGCGTCGGCAGATTTAACATCGTCTGCGTTCGTTTCGAACGGCGTACGAGCCACGAGCTGCACCGAGTCAGCCTCTACAGATATCACGCCTGCCTTGACAGCCTCCAGTAATCTTTGAGTATTGGGCGATGGCGCGTGCGCAACCAGTAACAAAGTTTTTACGGCCATGGCCTAACGATTAACGACCCGGTGTTTCAAGTCAACAGACGGCGGATCACCTGAGCAGGGGCGGCGGCGCCGGCCCGCGGTGATTCAGGCGTTTTCGCAGCGCGGTCAAAGAAAGGCCCGAGACTTGCCCGGGCCTGAATAACCGAGGAGGAAGGAGGGTTACATCG
>JAYNKS010000166.1:0-1381 GCA_038111345.1 Gammaproteobacteria bacterium
CTACCGCTTCTGATCACTAGAAATTAAGCGATACGTCCTTATGGTGGGAATTGCAGCTGGCTACGTATAAAGCCTGTTCGCGTGTCATGCGAGGCTGCTGCCTTAGGCCAATAGTGCCACTGATGACGGAATCAATCTCTTGAAGCGGGGTCGCCATCTGGGCAAATGCTTTTTCTCTCCAGGTCAATTCAGCGATATACAGATCAACGGCCTTTTCCATGTGCGCCATGGCTTCATTCATGTCGGGATTGTCTCCCCTCATCGCTTTTCGCGCCTTGTTGACCGCTGACTTGATTTTGCTGGTACCGCTCAACTGTCCCAGCAACTTACCGAGGTCCTTGAGGGTATTCGTGGCTTCATCCGCACTCAATGAAGACAACACGCTGTAGACGCGGTCCACCTCGGCCCCCATCTCCTTCAACTCGGGGGTCGTCAGCACTAACTCCTTTACCTCACTGAACGCCATGTAGGCCTCGTCGACTCCGCGGCGATATTGATTAGCGGCCTTCTTATCCTCTGCAAGCAGGGCTTTATAGGCACTATGCTGCGTTTCCCAGTCAGCCGGAATGTTCTCCTGATAGGCGCCCTTCTCCGCTATCAGTGCATCGCGCCGTTCGTTAAGCTCCTCCTCGGAAAGATCCGTTTGTTCCCCACGACTGGCGCGCACCAGTGCCTGATCCAGCTCTTCAATCTTCAGATCGAGCTTACGCATCTGGGCCTGGTTAAACCGGGCCGCCCGATGGAGCGGTCGATAGTCGCCCTCAAAGGCCTCTTTTGCCGACTGCGCGGTCTGCACTTGCACCACCCGATCGAATGTCGCGCGAATGCCAGTCGCGACCGTTTCCAGTTTTTTACTCAATGCTTTCGGCAAAACCTCCGAGCCGAAGCCGTCCAGGCGACTGGCTACCGCGAGAATTTCGGATTCTTCATTCGCATAGCGTTCAAAGACGTAGTCCTGCAAACACTCCTGAAGTTTCGGATTCATTGGAGGCGGAGAGACATCCGAGGTCAGATAAACGCGTGACGGCAAATAGTTCACGAGACTGGGCAGGTAGCCCACGATTGCCAGTCCGGCGAGCTGCAAGGCGATGAATGGAATCACGCCCTTATAGATCTCAACGGTCCTGACTACTTTAGAGGCGACACCCCGCAGATAAAACAGAGCAAAACCAAAGGGCGGCGTCAGGAAGGACGTCTGAATATTGAGCCCGATCATCACGCCCAGCCATACCGCCGTGATATTGGCGCTGGGATCCATCATGAGGATGGGCGCCACAATCGGGACCACCACCACAGCGATTTCGATAAAGTCGAGAAAAAAGCCCAGAATAAAGATAACGGCCATGACGACAATGAACTGGGTCCAGAATCCGCCCGGCAA
>JAYNKS010000166.1:1391-4196 GCA_038111345.1 Gammaproteobacteria bacterium
CTCCTTAACGATCACCTCACCCCCAAACCCTCGAAAGGCGGAGGTCAACATAGCGGCCCCGATTAGAATGATGAAGACCATCGATGTGGTCTTTGCCGTCTCAATCATCACGCCATTAAGAATGTCGTAGGTCTTGTGCACCCGCCACAGACTCATACCGATCGCCACCGATAAACCCAATACGGCAAGGCTGGCAATGATCACGGCAATCACTTCCTCGGGCGAATTAATGGTCCGCACGTTGATGGGCACCCACTTAAGAGTCATCACGAGGACGGCTACCGAAACCACGGCGAGGATGGCCGGGACATAGGCGTCGCGTTTTCCTTCAGCGAGCCGATAGCCACTCATGATCAAAGCACCAATGGCGCCGATGGAGCCGGCCTGGTTTACCGTCGCGATACCCAGAATGATGGACCCGAGAACAGCAAAAATAAGAGCCAGTGGCGGTATCAACGACAGGCCCACGTTACCCCAAAATCTGGCGTCATATTTCCCTTCGTAAGGGACCGGTGGTGCCGCCTTCGGCCGAATGAGTGCGGTGATCAGAATGTAGATCATGTAAAGGCCAACGAGCACTAGGCCGGGAATAAACGCTCCCATAAACATCTCGCCTGCACTTGTTGAGACCACGTCGAGCGTGGAGGGCATCGAGAACTCGCCGGTCGACGTCTTGTACAGCGCCTTTCGGGCCGTGCTGGCAATATCGGACGCACTTGAGAGCTGATCGGCCAGAAGAATCAGAACAATCGACGGAGGAATAATCTGACCCAGGGTTCCGGAGGCACAATTCGTACCGGTCGCCAGCGGGCGTGAATAATTGTGCCGGAGCATCGCGGGCAGGGAGATAAGACCCATGGCGATGACTGTGGCGCCCACAATGCCGGTGGTTGCTGCGAGCAACGGTCCCACGAATACGACCGAGATACCGAGACCGCCCGGAATCGGCCCAAAAAGCCGCGCCATCGTGACCAATAGGTCTTCGGCAATCTTCGAGCGCTCAAGCATGATTCCCATGAAGATAAACAGCGGAATCGCTATAAGCGTATCGCGCTCTACATCCCAGTACAGGCTCCTGAAGTTGGTAACGCCTGCGGTGAGCCACTCGATGGGACCGGACTCCATGAAGTAGGCGCTCGCGTTGCCCTCAACAAAGTATCCGAAGAATGCAGCGAGCCCAATACTGATGATCGCAGAGCCCGGCAGCGCAAAAGCGACTGGAAAGCCCGAGCTGAGGGCTATCACCATCAGCAGAAAAAGAACGATTAGAAAAAAGAGTTCCATGATGATGCGCTAGGAGGCTCGGGTCTCGCCCGGCACAGGTTCGGATACCAGGCTGGAGGTAGCGCCGTCTTCGTCATCCGTAGAGGGCTCGCCCAGTAGATCCGCTACATTGCTCGCGAGGTAGGAGCAAAACTGAAACAACATCGAGATCGCAAAAATAATCAAGAAGCCCACCATAAGGTATTTCACATACATACCAAATCCCTGCTGGTAGATCTCAAAACTCAGCAACGGGCTGTTTAGACTGCTGCCTTTTCCCCACATCCCGGTGGTCAGGATGATCCAGCAAAGTGGCAAGCCCAAAAGAATAATGCCAAAGGTGTTGGCCCAGGCTTTGCCCCTCTTAGAAAAATTCGTGTACAGCACGTCTACCCGAACGTGCCCCTCTGTCAGTAACGCGTAGGCGCTTGCGAACAGGAAGAGTCCTGCATACCAGAAGCGCACCAGATCTCCCTGAAACGCCTGCTCATAGGAGTACACAAAGCGGCTGATGACAATGGAGAACTCGGACAGCACGACCAACAACGTCAACCAGATGAAGCCCAATTTACGGGTAAAAAACCCGATCACTAGACCGATCAACAGCAGCGGATAATGCACGTAGGTACCACGGAAAATCGGCCGGCCCAGTTCTTTGCCGACCCTCTCTCCAAGCACCACCTCAAGCAACTCCTCGACTCGAAGAAACGAGATGACGATGTCAAAAATACCGATCAGTACGATGCCCCAAAAGGATCCCCTGATAATGAACGACGCCACCGCGCTCAAGCGATCCGCATCGACTCGAAGTGGCAACCGCCCTGCTTTTGCGGCGTAGATCGCCACTCCCAAGGCTAGCAGAGGCCAACTCAGAGATTGAATCCAGCTTTTCGCGCCCAAAGATTCCTGCGCGTCTGGACCCAGCAGATTCGCGAGGACAGGTAGCGTTCCCGGCCAGCCCTGCCAGAAGATCAGGTAGTTATGAATAACAAAAAGGATGCCCAACAGTGGGACCAGCCATGCCACGAGCCTGGTGAGAGATGATGCCATCTGGCTAATCGCGCAATGTGGAAGGAGTCTGCAAGGCGGTGTGGGTCAGTGCGTGGCCATCAAAATTTAGGCCATAACGAGAAAAGGCGGGGCGTAAAGCCCCGCCCCTCTCTTAACCCACAAGTTCCACCTAGACCTTAACGCCCAGCACTCGGTTACGCTGACGCAGGTACGGCTGATCAGACAGGTTCATCCAGCGGCCCACGTCCTTCCGAGATTTTGCAAAACTCTCGTGGACCCGGTTCGCCAGATCACTGTGTGCCCGAACTTCCTCGAAGACGGCCTCTGCGGCCTCACCGAATGCATCGTACACGTCATCGTTAAACTCGCGCACCTGAATGCCCTGCTCGCTGATCAACTTATCAAGATAAGCACCGTTATTGGCGTTGTATTCAGCCGGAGAGCGATCGTTTTCCTGATGCGCAGCAGCGCGAATAATCGCCTGATCGGACTTGGAAAGACCCTCCCACCAGCTCTTGTTCATACCGACTG
>JAYNKS010000167.1:0-4140 GCA_038111345.1 Gammaproteobacteria bacterium
CCCTCACTCAAGGGCATGTCCGTTCGACCTTGGATTCGACCGGTCTCGTTCCAGTCTGTAGGCCCGTGGCGGATAAACAGAATATGACTCAACTTAAATCAAAGCCTCCAGGAACGAGTGTATTCGCTTGGAGGCGGTTTCGAATCCGTGATCGCGCAGAAACTTCTCCCGGGCCTGTTGGCCGGCGTGTTTCCGACGGGCGGGATCCTGCAGGAATGTTTCGATCGCCTGCGAGAACGAAGTGACATCACCGGAATCCACGAGCTCGCCGGTAAGACCGCTCTGAACGACAGTGGCCACGCCGTCGGTGCGACCCGCCACAACGGCTAGCCCCTGGCGGTGCGCCTCCAGCAGTGCCATCCCGAAAGCCTCGTTGATCGCTGGCCACACAAACAGGTCCGCGGCATGAAGAAAGGAGCACATGTCATCGGGCTCAAGGGCGCCGGCGAAGAGGACCCGGTCATTGAGTGGCTCGAAGGCTTTGCGAACATCTTGGGCCGCGTCTCCATCGCCGATGACAATTAGGCGCCAAGGCTGCTCCCGTAAAGGCTTTAATGCTTCAGCGAGCAGCGCATAGGACCGCAGCTTGTCTCCAGGCCGCATCATTGCCACGGTAATAAGCCAGGGCACGTCTGCCTCAAACCCGGTTTTTGCGGCGAGCGCGTTTTTATGCAGTTGTTTAGGCTCGGCTCGGGCAGGCACATCCTTAATGAAAGGAGGGAGCATAAGTTGCTGGGCTTGATTCGACAGAAAAGGCTGAATGCAAGCGAGATCCCTTGGGTTAAGAGATAGGATACCGGCAGCTTGATTAAGCGCGTGCTCAACTTGCACAAGACCCCGGTGCCAAGGTCCTTGCTTTTGCTTCGGTGCATGGGAGGCTTCGGCCAGCACATAAGGCATGTTGAACTCGTCACAAATTCTCGGGCCCAGCCAGTCCGGCGCCTTGTGGTACAGATGATAGGTAAACCAGAGATCCATCGGAGGACTTTTTTGCGATTCAAACAGGCGCTTTATCCGATCGTATTCTTGATCGGCGCTTTTTCTGACCTGCTCTTGGCGTTCTGGATCGCCCACGATATCCAGAGCTCGCAACTCGCTCATGATCTGGACGCTGTGCCCTTGTGCGGTCATGGCATCCAACATCAGGCGGGCAATAGTTCGATCGCCCGAGGGCGCCGAATCATTCGGCGATTTCAGGGGCGCGTAAAAGCCGATCCGCATCCCTTATCGCTCGGCGTGGGGTTGCATCAAGGCCAGCAGCGGCTGCATGGCCTTGGCATGCCCAAATTCCGCCTTTAATTTTTGCACGGCAGAATTGGCGTAGCGCCGTCGCTCCTCAACGTTGCCGGAGAGCCTGACGATAGCGTCGGCGAGACTTTTGGGATCATTCGGGGAGAGCAAGACGCCGTCTTTACCTGACTCGATAAACTCGCTTATTCCCGGCAGGTTCGTGGCGATGATGCATAGGCGCTGACTGGCGGCCTCCATCAGCACATTCGGCAGGCCATCACGGTCACCGCCGGCGGTAACGCGACTGGGCAAAATAAAAAGCTCATTTTTCTGGTAAAGCTCAAGAATCACGTTCTGGGGCAGGGGGCCCATCCATGAGATACGCGAGTCAATTTGGAGTTGTTTGGCCTTCGCCTTCAGAATCTGAAGGCGGTCTCCACCGCCCACGTGTTGCCAGTGCCAGCGTAACGTGGCGGGTAGTTGTGCCAGCGCCTCAAGCAGAACATCAAACCCCTTTTTGTCGACAGCCCGTCCCACGCTAAGGATCTTTATCTCCTGCGGACTATCCTCGGCGGGGTCCATAGATCGTGGTCCGGGATCTGGAAAGCGAGTTTCATCAAGTCCATGGTAAACCCGGGTAAGCGAGACACCGTCATGACAAAGAGCAGAAAGATGCGAAAAACCCATCTCGGTGCAGGTCACACCCCAGGCGCAGTCGGCTAACTTTTCCCGCTTCTCCCATTGCGGGATGGTCCAAATATCTTTGGCGTGTGCCGAAAAAGACCAGGGCAGTTTGCGTATCGCCGCTGCATAACGGGCAACAGAAGCGGGGGTGTGCAAAAAATGAGCGTAGATCAACGAGACCGTGCCGGGCATCTCATGAGCCAGTACGAGCGCCTGTCCAAAACGCCGCACACGATTAAAGGTGAGATCCCGTTTCAGGTCGTTCAGCCATACCGTTTTGGCCGCTTTGTACCCCGCGAGCTGCCGCACCGATCGCCACGCCTTCAGTATCCTCCATGGGCTGTGCCAAAGGTATTCCGGCAGGTAATTCGCGCGCGCCTTAATCTGTGCATGGACAGGATGCGTTGCTGGGTCTGTCGGATGACGCAAGGAGAAGAGTTCTAAGGTGAACCCGGCGCGCTCGAGACTGCAAATTTCCTGAGCAATAAAAGTCTCAGACAGTCGCGGATAGCCTTTGAGCACGACAGCTACAGACATGGGTTAGAGTCTCGCGCGAGTCGATCCCGACAGGCGGGTTCGGAATGGAACGGGTATGCTATAAGAGCGTTGAAAGTGACGCAAACCAGTTGGGTAGGCGCCTCAAAGGCGTTTCGTACCCTAAGCGGATGTCGGGCAATACCGAGTTACAGAAACTGCTTTCGGTGACATGACCTCACGTGAACTGCTGATTATCGAGCCTTGCGGTCCGCCTGAGGAGGCGAGCCTCGCGCGGAACCTGGCGATGATTCAAGCGAGCGGATTGACCCCGGCCCATAGGGGGCTAGCGATGACGGCTCGGGATCGGCTCACCGAAGAAGGCGCGATCCAAAGGGCGGCGCATGTACAGGAGGCTCTGCTTCAATCGTCGAGCGACTTTCTGCTTTGTGCTCGAGGAGGTTATGGTGCCAGCGAGTTACTGCATCGTTTGGACTGGACCCGGATCCAGTCGGCACCGGCGAGATGCCTCGTGGGGTTCTCGGATGTGACGGCTCTGCAAAGCGCGCTCTATACCAAACTGGGCTGGCCGGGTTTGCATGCGCCGATGCCGGGATCACCGCTGTGGGCAAACGGGCCTCATATGAATCGCCTCCTCGCGTATTTGTCCCAGTCGCTGACAGGATCGCTGCAGGGGTGTGTGGAGATATATCCGGTCAACCCGAAGGTTCACAATGGGTCAAGCGAAAGCGGCATTCTGTTTGGTGGGTGTCTCAGTGTGCTCAGCGGGCTCATTGGCACGCCTTTTCTTCCGGCAGACTTATCGGGCCATATCCTGTTCTTTGAGGACACCGGCGAAAGCCTGCCGCGGGTGCTGCGGTATTGGCGCCAGTGGCTGGATAGCGAACTCCTGAGGGGCGTTCCCGGTGTGATATTCGGTCGGTTCACGGGCTCGAATGAGACGACAATAGACGAGGACGGGCTGGTGGAGCAGCTTGCTCACATGACGCCTTGCCCCGTCTATCGCTGCGGGCAATTTGGGCACATAGCGGAAAACTATCCGCTGATGATTGGCGCTCAGGCAACCTTTACCGATGATCAATTGTGTTGGATGTCTGAATTCCACTGATTGACCTTCGCGATCGTTGCTCTGCCTGAACCTACGGATCAGCCCGTAGATCGGTGCTCATGCGCGAACAGAGCGCGAGACGCCTTGTGCCAGGGATACGCCCAAAGTACCATCTCCCCATCCCAGGCGGTATCAGACCCGATACCATAGGTCTTTCATTCAAAGCACAAAAAAAGGACAGGATTGATGTTCACGGGAAGCATGGTGGCAATGGTGACCCCGATGCATGGGGATGGCTCGGTGGATTGGGACGCTCTGGATCGTTTGATTGAGCACCATATAAGGGAAGGTACCGACGCGATTGTCTCCGTTGGGACCACGGGCGAATCCGCCACGTTGGATCATGACGAGCATGGCGAAGTCATTGCTCGGACCGTGAAGACCGTCGCTGGCAGGATTCCTGTGATCGGTGGGACGGGTGCAAATTCCACCAAAGAAGCGATTGCGCTCACTCGGGACGCAGCGGATGCCGGTGTGGATGGGTGTTTGCTGGTGGTTCCGTATTACAACAAGCCGCCCCAGGAGGGTTTGTATCAGCACTTTCGAGCGATTGCTGAGGCCGTGGCCATCCCTCAGATTCTCTACAACGTGCCGGGACGAACCGGTGTCGACATGCATAACGA
>JAYNKS010000168.1:0-4133 GCA_038111345.1 Gammaproteobacteria bacterium
GGTTTGATCAGCTACCTCAGGCAGGTTTGCAAAAGTGGGTTGGTCTACTTGAACGCCAGCCGCTTCAAGAGCCACTTTGATTCGCCTGAACTCTTCTCCGGTGGCCGCGTGATTAGGCTGGTCATAGGGCTTACTGGTTTTCGGCAGTCCCGCAAGCAAGTTAGGATCCGGAGTCGACTTCAGACCCATAGCGGTGCCAAGAATGACTCGTCGAAGCGGGTCAAATTCGTTCGAGACGCTAGGCTTTAAAAGGTTGCTCATTTCGCGTGGATATTCTGAGTGTTTGTTTCAATTCTAGTCTTCTAAAGCTTTAAGAGGCGCAACAAAAATGAGTGAGCAGATTGCTCAGAGTAGAATACCCAAAGGCTTTTACAAGCCTTCTGAGCCGCCTATAGCTTGAACCGGCTTTGCTGGAAAAGCGCTGTCGTGAATCAGATCCACCTATGCGGGGACGTTATTGACTCAGCCGAAGAACGACTACTCCTCGGGGATTGACACGCTTGCTTCCCGAACGTCGACCATCGTGGCTTTAATCAGCTGCTTGGCAATTTATGGTGTAACGATCAGTTTGTTTACTCCTTTGCTCTCCTTATTGCTAGAGCAAAGAGGCGTAAGTTCCACTGCTATAGGCGTATTGGCTATGTCGGCGCCTGCAGGGGTTTTGATCGGATCCTTCCTGATGCCTCGAGTGATGCGCGCTTTTGAGGGAAGAAATCTTCTGATCGGTGGTGTGCTGGTCGAGATCGTTCTAATCGGCGCGCTGATGGCAACACATTCATTCATGAGCTGGATGTTGATCCGATTTTTCGCAGGCCTGACGGGCACCGTGCTTTTTATTGTGTCCGAAACGTGGCTTGTTGAGATTGCACCCGCCCGGGATCGTGGAAAGATTATGGGCCTTTACAACACCACGTTAGCGCTTAGTTTTTCCGTGGGACCCCTCATTTTGTCTTACACTGGCGTGATGGGTGCTACACCCTTTGTAGTAGCGATAGTCTTGATGACGATTGCGGGAATCCCGCTCCTATTCGCGGGCAGGTATCGTTCGGTATCAGCAGCGAAGCCTCGGTTCGGGATCATAGGCTTTATCGCCGTCGCACCACTTCTCGTCTTCGCTATATTTGCGGGAGCGTTTAAAGACCTGGCTTCGGCGAGTCTAATCCCTGTATACGGGCTGCGGGTAGGACTAACCGAATCAAACGCTGCCCTGATGCTGTTCTTTGGAGCGCTGGGCGGTGCGGTGATGCAGCTACCCATTGGCTGGGCGGCAGATCACTTCAGTGCGCGGAAGATTTTCTTTCTCTGTGCAGTTGTAGGAGTTCTGGGCGCCGTCATCTGGCCCTTTGTCATTGAGAGTCAAGTCCTGCTTTGGAGCATTTTATTTTTATGGGCAGGATTTTACGCAGGCTTTTACACGGTAGCGATGATACTTGCAGGGCATTGGTTCAAAGGATCTGAGCTTGCGACGGCAATGTCGGCGTTTGGGGTTTTTTGGGGGCTGGGTGCTTTCGCGGGGCCGTTGAGTGGGGGGCTCTCAATGGATGGTTGGAATCCTCATGGCTTACCGCTCATCTTGGTTATTGTGTCGGTGGCGGTCTTGGCGATGAGCTTTGCGGGTCGCTTTTTCCAGCCCGCCAGACCCTCATCGCCCTAATCTAGCGATGACGTTAAAACTCAACGCGCGATCGTGAGAACCTCATTCGACCTGCGACCCGAGATCAGGGGTCTTCTTAAACTGGGCCTTCCCATTGTGCTCACGCAGTTCATTCAGGTGAGCAACACCACGGTGGCCGTCTTAATGATGGGTCGCGTTGGGGCGCTCGAACTCGCAGCACTGGGTTTGGGCGGCTCGTTCATGATTTTTGTTTTTCTGGTGTGTCTTGGGATCATGATGTCGCTGTCACCCACTATCGCCCAGCATTTTGGGGCAGGGCGGGATCAGCAAATAAAAGAGAGCTTCCAGCAGGGACTATGGCTGGTTTTGCTGACCGGTGTCGGCGCGTTTTTGCTGCTGCGGCAGATGGATCATCTGATGCTCTGGATCGGTATCGATCCCAACGTGGTGCCGTTGGTGCAGCGCTATTTGGCATTAGCCGCATGGTCCATGCCTGCTACATGTCTTTATATGGCGCTTCGCTTCTTATGTGAGGCAACCGGCCATTCAAAGCCGATGCTTGTTATTAATGTCGCAACGCTCCCTATCGTCGTGGCGGGTAACTGGGCATTTATTTTTGGCCACCTTGGCATGCCGGCGATGGGCGTGGAAGGGGCGGCGGCTAACCTTATTCTTGTCATGTCACTCAATGCTCTCGGCATGCTGTTGTATGTTGTGATGTCCCGTCGATACCGGGTGCGAGAGCTCTGGCATTCGTTTTCGCGGCCGGGCGCCGGCCTCATCGCTTTATTGAAACTGGGAATACCGATAGCCGGGACCCTGATACTCGATACGAGTTTCTTTACCGCCATCGCCCTGATGATGGGCAAGATAGGCCACGTTTGGCTTGCCGCCCATCAGGTGGCGATTAATTATGCGACGGTGGCTTTTATGATTCCAGTGAGTCTTTCGAGCGCGACCATGGCTCGGGTGGGTCAGGCGATGGGCCAGAATAATCCTTGGTTAGCACGGGCTCGCGGGGTGCTTGGAATATCCTGCGCCCTGCTATTGGTGGTCCCCTCGATACTGACTATTTTTATCTTTCCGGAGTGGGTCGCGGGGCTTTACACCGATGATGCAGAGGTGGTTATGGCTGCGGTTCCCCTTCTTTTCGCGGCGGCATTTCTGCAGATCTTTGATGCCACCTACATCACGGCGCAAGGCGCGCTTCGCGGATTAAAGGACGTAAACGGCCCCCTGATGATCTCTTTTAGCTTCTGGGCGGTGGGTTTGCCGGCTGGCTGGGGTCTTGGCTGGGGCTTGAACTGGGGAGCCCCCGGTCTGTGGTGGGGCATGATCGCCGGCGTTGCCGCGACAGCAGTGCTCTTAATCTGGCGCTTTCACTGGCGAGCGTCGAGCGTGCTCAGAGAACCTATCGCTTAGTCTCTTAGGCTGTTTGGTGTCTTCGCACGGTAGGCCGTAGATTTCTGTAGGGGACTTCCGGTAAATCACAAAAATTAACCCTCGGCGATCAGGATATTTTTCATCGGTTGCAGCGAGCCGTTAGGCTGCCCGGTCGGGCGTTCGAGTTTCACGAGACATTCGAAGCTCCTTGAAGACCAGCAGAATGCCACAAGCCACAATCAGACCTGCCCCGGACAGGGCGAGGGCATCGGGAAGTTCGTTCCAGAAAACAAAACCCACAATTAGAGCGAAGGGCAGGGAGAGGTACTCAAAGGGTGCCAACAGACTGGCATCGGCATATCGAAACGAATAGCTTAAAAGAATCTGCTGCGCCGCTCCCAGAATGCCCAACAGCAGCACCAGGCCCAGTAACGCGGGCACCTGAGTCCAGGCGGCGGATAGTCCTGTAAGGAGTGTCCAGGTCGCAAAGACCGCAAACCCTGCCACGTTGTAATAGAACGAGATACAGAGCGGGTGCTCGGTACGGTTAAGTTTGCGCAGCCACACGATTACAAATGCGAAGAGGACGGCAGCGCCGAGCGCCGCGTAAATGGCGGGGTTGGTGGAACCAAATCCGGGTTTAACGATCAAGAGGATGCCGCAGAACCCGACGCTTACCGCGATCATTCGGGAAAGCCTCACCCGCTCTCCCAGAATAAATATCGCGAGTACCGTAGCGATGATAGGCGCACTAAGAACAACCGCGGTGGCGTTGGCAATAAAGGCGCTCGACAGGGCGACGAAGGTCAGCCCAAGAGCAATCATCCCGCAAACCGTTCGGATCAAGTGGTCAAGCGGATAGCGGGTTTTAAGAAAACTGAGATCGCGCTTCGGCCCAATCACGACCAGCAGCACCAGTAGGGTAAAGCTGAAGCGAACCAGCAAAAGCTCGGTGACCGCAAAGTCCGTGGCCAGCTTTTTAACCAGAATACTAATCAGAAAAAAACAGGCGACCTGGCAGAAGTAAAGAAGAACTCCGCGCAACGGGTGATCAAACGAGGGCGGCAGCACAAAATGGTTTAGGTGCTAATGGAAGGGTGCGTTGAGGATATAACGCCTCCACCCAGAACCTGTT
>JAYNKS010000169.1:0-4122 GCA_038111345.1 Gammaproteobacteria bacterium
TTACTTTTTTATCGCGCGTATTTCCCTAACTGCGCTGAGAGGGCTCCATGGCTTATACCTTTACCGAAAAAAAGCGGATTCGTAAGAGTTTCAGCTCCCGTTCTGGTTCAGAACAGGTTCCTAACCTTCTGGAAATCCAGAAGGCGTCCTACCGCAAACTCCTTCAGGCCAATGTGGAGCCGTTACAGCGGATCGACGAGGGCCTTCAGGCAGCATTCAAGTCTGTTTTCCCCATTGAGAGCTACAACGGCGCTGCCTCACTGGATTTCGTGAGCTACCGCCTTGAGACGCCCCGTTTCGATGTGCGTGAGTGCCAGCAGCGCAGCATGGTTTACTCCGCGCCCCTGCATGCGACCCTTCGTCTGATCATCTTCGACAAGGGTGAATCCGGTGCCGCGAAGGTGCTTCGCGACATAAAAGAGCAGGAGGTCTACATGGGTGAGATGCCCTTGATGACCGAGAACGGCACCTTTGTCATCAATGGTACCGAGCGCGTCATCGTGTCTCAGCTGCATCGGTCGCCCGGTGTGTTCTTCGACCATGACAAGGGTAAAACCCATGCTTCCGGAAAGCTTTTGTTCAATGCACGAGTTATTCCCTACCGTGGGTCATGGCTGGATTTTGAGTTCGATCAGAAGGATCTGCTGTTTGTTCGTATTGACCGGCGCCGTAAACTCCCGGCAACGATCGTCCTGAAGGCGCTGGATTATTCTGCTGAGGAAATCCTCAGCATGTTCTTTGATAACGATCGCATCACTCTGCATCCCGAGTCGGCCGAGATAGATCTCGTCGCAGAGCGCCTGCGAGGTCAAGAGTTAGATTTTGATATCAAAACCGCCACCGGCAAGATGGTGGTGGAGGCAGGCAAACGTATTACGGCTCGCCATATCCGCGAACTGGAAAATTCAGGCATGAAGACACTTTCCGTGCCGGATGTATACCTTCATGGGCGGGCGCTTGCTCGCGATCTCGTGGATATGGAGACCGGAGAAGTGTTGGCTTCAGCCAACGAGGAAGTCACGAAAGATCTGCTTGAGAAATTTCGGGAAATTGGCGTTCAGTCATTTGAGATCATCTACACGAACGATCTCGATAAAGGACCATATATTTCTGACACGCTTCGCACGGATGACTCCAAATCAGCGCTTGAGGCTCAAGTCGAAATTTACCGGATGATGCGCCCGGGTGAGCCGCCAACAAAGGACGCGGCCGAGCAGTTGTTCAAGAATCTATTTTTTAATATCGATCGCTATGATTTGTCGGCAGTCGGTCGGATGAAGATGAATCGGCGCCTGGGTCGGGTCAGCGACGAAGGTCCCGGTATCCTCAGTCAGCAGGATATTGTCGATGTGATGAAGACGTTGGTGGAGCTTAAGAATGGAAACGGGGAAACCGACGATATTGATAATCTGGGTAACCGTCGCGTTCGCTCCGTGGGCGAGCTGGTTGAGAATCAGTTCCGCATCGGTCTCGTCCGTGTCGAGCGGGCCGTCAAAGAGCGGCTCTCCATGGCGGAGTCCGAGAATTTAACGCCGCAGGATCTTATCAACGCGAAACCGGTGTCTGCGGTGATTAAGGAGTTTTTCGGATCGAGTCAGCTGTCGCAGTTCATGGACCAGACCAACCCCCTGTCAGAGGTCACCCACAAACGACGTGTGTCGGCTTTAGGCCCTGGTGGGTTAACGCGGGAGCGGGCGGGCTTCGAGGTTCGCGACGTTCATCCGACGCACTACGGTCGGGTGTGTCCCATCGAAACGCCTGAAGGTCCGAACATTGGTTTGATCAACTCGCTGGCAATTTTCGCCCAGACCAACGAGTACGGATTTTTGGAAACCCCGTATCGCAAGGTCGTGAATAAGAAAGTCACCGATGAGTTCGTTTATCTGTCAGCGATTGAGGAGGGGGAGTACGTCATCGCGCAGGCCAACGCCAACCTCAACACCAAAGGGGAGTTGACCGACGAGCTGATTTCTTGCCGATACCACAACGAATTCACACTCTCTACGCCGGAGAGCGTGCAGTTCATGGATATTGCGCCCTCTCAGATCGTCTCGGTGGCGGCTGCATTGATACCTTTTCTTGAGCACGACGATGCTAACCGGGCCCTGATGGGCTCAAACATGCAGCGCCAGGCGGTACCCACGCTGCAAAGTGAGAAGCCCCTTGTCGGCACCGGAATCGAGCGCACAGTGGCCTCGGATTCAGGCGTGGTCGTGGTCGCCAATCGCGGCGGTGTGGTGAACGCCGTCGACGCGTCGCGCATCGTGGTCAAGGTAGATGATGCCGAGGTAGGACGTGGAGACCCCGGCGTGGATATTTACAACCTCGTGAAGTACACGCGCTCCAATCAGAACACCACGATTAACCAGCGCCCACTGGTAACCGTGGGCGACAAGATAGCCGCTGGCGATGTGCTCGCCGACGGCCCGTCGACCGACCTGGGAGAACTAGCGCTTGGACGTAATGTTCTGGTCGCGTTCATGCCCTGGAACGGTTACAACTTTGAGGACTCCATTCTCATCTCAGAGCGTTTGGTGCAGGATGATGTCTACACGTCAATCCATATCGAGGAGTTGACCTGCACGGCCAGGGATACCAAGTTGGGCTCGGACGATGTGACACGCGACATCCCGAATGTCAGTGAATCGGCGCTGGCCAGACTGGACGAATCGGGCATCGTATACATAGGCGCGGAGGTCAATCCCGGTGACATCCTGGTCGGTAAGGTCACACCGAAAGGCGAGCAGCAACTGACGCCTGAGGAGAAACTGCTTCGCGCAATCTTTGGCGAAAAAGCCTCTGACGTGAAAGACACTTCGCTGCGGATGCCTTCCGGCATGTCTGGCACCGTCATCGATGTGCAGATCTTTACTCGTGATGGGGTGGAGAAGGATGCCCGTGCGTTATCGATCGAAGCCTATGAACTTGAGCGTATCAAGAAGGATCTGAAAGATCAGTACCAAATCGTCGAGGACGACGCGTACGATCGGATCGAGCGTCTGCTCACCGGAAAAGTGGCCGAGGGGGGTCCGGGCGATATCAAAGCGGGAGATAAGATCGCCAAGGCTTATCTCCAGAACATACCGCGGGAAAAGTGGGGCGAGATTCGCCTTCGTGAGGAAGCGGCCAATACCGCTCTCGAGCAGATCCGTGCGCAGCTTACGGTGCAGTCAAAGAAATTCGATGACTTGTACGATGAGAAGCGCAAAAAGCTTGAGGAGGGAGATGATCTTTCCGCAGGCGTGCTCAAAATGGTCAAGGTGTTTGTCGCGGTTAAGCGTCGCCTGCAACCGGGTGACAAGATGGCCGGTCGCCACGGCAACAAGGGCGTGATTTCGAAAATTGTTCCCGTAGAAGATATGCCCTACATGGAAGATGGCACGACCGTTGACATCGTGCTGAACCCTCTGGGCGTGCCCTCGCGAATGAACGTGGGACAGGTGCTGGAGTGTCATCTGGGATGGGCGGCACGTCATCTTGGTCGTCAAATCAGCGACATGTTGGATTCCGGTGCGGCTACGAAAGAGCTGCGGACGCAGTTGGGCAAGGTCTATGGGACCGGTCGGCACCACGAAGACCTAAAGGATCTCTCCGACGGCGAGGTGCAGGAGCTTGCGCAGAACCTGAGAGGCGGTGTGCCGATTGCTACGCCGGTCTTCGATGGCGCCAAGGAGTCGGAGATCAAGGAGTGGCTGAAAATCGCAGGTTTACCGCAGAGTGGGCAGGCTCGATTGATTGATGGGCGCACGGGCGACCACTTCGATCGACCGGTTACTGTGGGCTACATGTATATGCTGAAACTGAACCATCTGGTCGACGACAAGATGCATGCTCGCTCCACTGGCCCGTACAGCCTGATTACCCAGCAGCCGCTGGGCGGTAAGGCGCAGTTCGGTGGTCAGCGCTTTGGTGAAATGGAGGTCTGGGCGCTGGAAGCCTACGGTGCGTCATACACCCTCCAGGAAATGCTGACCGTCAAGTCGGACGACGTGGGTGGTCGAACGAAGATGTATGAAAACATCGTGCGAGGCGATCATCGAATGGAAGCGTCCGTTCCTGAGTCATTCAATGTGCTGGAAAAAGAAATAAGAGCGCTCGGATTGAATATCGAGCGGCGGGAAG
>JAYNKS010000170.1:0-4076 GCA_038111345.1 Gammaproteobacteria bacterium
CAAGGTCGAGGCGACCAAGTTCACTGAGGTGGGATACGTCGGGCGCGAGGTGGATTCGATCATTCGTGACCTGATGGATATGGCCATCAAGATGACCCGCGAGGAGGCCTTCGTGCGCGTCAAAAGCCGTGCAGAAGATGCGGCGGAGGAGCGTGTACTGGATCTGCTTCTGCCTCCGGCTCGCGGTATCTCGGGAAGCGATGACGATGATCGTGAGGAAGGGGCCGGCCGGCAGCGCCTGCGTAAACTGCTGCGAGAGGGCAAGCTGGACGAGAAAGAAGTCGAAATTGAAATCGCGGCCCCGTCAATGGGTATCGAAATCATGGCGCCGCCGGGCATGGAGCAGATGACCGATCAGCTCCAGGGCATGTTTCAGAATCTCGGGGGCCAGAAGAAAGTCACGCGCAAGGTAAACGTGCGAGAGGCGATGCGACTGCTGACCGATGAAGAAGCCGCCTCCATGATGAATGATGATGAACTAAAGCAGGAGGCCCTCACGCGGGTGGAGCAGGACGGGATCGTCTTTATCGACGAGATCGATAAGATTGTAGGTAACAGCGAGCGCCACGGCGCCGATGTATCGCGCGAGGGTGTGCAGCGCGACCTGTTGCCCTTGATTGAAGGATCCACCGTCACGACGCGCAGCGGAATGGTGAAGACCGACCATATTCTGTTTATTGCCTCGGGCGCCTTCCAACTGACCAAACCATCGGATCTGATACCCGAGCTGCAGGGCCGTTTGCCGATTCGCGTCGAGCTCGATGCGCTGGGCACCGAGGAGTTCGTGCGTATTCTCACCGAGCCGGATGCCTCGCTCACCGAGCAGTACGCTGGGCTGATGAAAACCGAAGACGTGACGCTTGAGTTTTCTGCCGACGGTATCGACCGGGTGGCCGAAGTGGCTTGGCAGGTAAACGAGCGTACCGAGAATATCGGCGCCCGCCGTCTGCACACGGTAATGGAGCGGTTGCTGGAGAGCATCTCTTTTGAGGCGGCTGATCGGTCGGGTCAGACCGTGCTCGTGGATCGAGCCTATGTGGATTCGCATCTCAGCAATCTCGCAGAGGACGAAGACCTCTCCCGTTACATCCTGTAGATAGGGTCTCGCGGCGGTCGTATACTGGGTCGTCCATCCCCGCGGGGGAGGACGCCGATGGCCTTACTGCTTATAGATGGACTGAATCTGATTCGCCGGATACACGCCGGCGTGCCTCAGGATGCCTCCGATCACGATGAGGCGGTGCGCACCGCCTGTGTCGCCTCGGCGCGCCGCGCCCTTCGTCGCCATCGACCCTCGCACGTCATTCTGGTGATGGAGGAATCAGGCGACAGTTGGAGAGCAAAAGAATTTCCAAACTACAAGAAAGATCGCCCGGCGATGCCGGACGATCTGGCGCGCGGCTTACCCGGTATTCAGGACGCGCTTGCCGAGATTGGCATCCGAACCTTAAGCGCGCCGGGATTTGAAGCAGATGATGTGATTGCCTCGATCGCGACGCGCGCTCGTGATGCGGGGGTGGCCGTGGTGATCCTGTCGACCGACAAAAGTTTTTGCCAGTTGGTGGGTGCGAGGATTTCGGTTTTTGATCACTTCAATGAGGTCAAGCGGGATGTGGCCTGGATCAAGGACCGGTACGGCGTCAGCCCGCGTCAATTAATCGATCTCATGAGCCTTACGGGCGACTCAAGCCTGGGCATTCCGGGCGTGCGCTCGGTGGGTGAAAAGACGGCCGCGCGCCTTTTGGAGACATTCGGCGATGTCGATACCTTGATCAAACGGGCCAAAGAGATCCCTGGCAAGTTGGGAGAGAAGATCAGGACAGGGGTGGACGACATTACGCTCGCCCGACGTTTGGTGGCGCTACGTCTGGATGTTGATCTTGGCGCCAACCTTCATGACTATCGTTGGTCGTTCGAGCGCCTGACGGATACGCCGGCTCCGCCAGTGTAGTTAGTCCGGGGCGCTCAAAATCTCGATGCGGTCACTGGCGGCGAGGTCAACGGCGCGGCCCTCAATGGTGGTAAAGCGCCGGCCGTCGACGTCCTTCTTGTAGGCCTGGTAGCGGGTGGTTTCACCCTGGCCACCGGTAACCTGAATATTGATGATCTCGCGCTGATCCTGCCAGTGCAAAACAAACACAAGGGCAGATACGGCCACCACGAGACCCAGCAGGGTATAAGCGACCACGGCGGCAGACACGCCGCTTCGGGTGGGGGCTGCCTGCGCGATGGGTTTGCCTTTTGTGGTTTTGACCCGAAAGACCAGCGCCACCACGAGAATGACGGCGAGCGTGAAAAGAATTTTGGTCAGCACGCGTTAGGTTCTTTGCCGGGCGGCAGCTGCAGATAAAACCCCTGCCGCCGGATGCCCTCGATCACGTCCTCGGGTCGGGCGGCGGCGAGCGCTTTTCGCTCGGCCAAATCGATGGCCATCACCCACTGAAATTCACCCATCTGTTTCTGGATGATGGGCGGTACTGACTGGAGGGCTTGCTCGTTTTCAACAAAGAGATAGGTATCCTCTTTGCGCGCGCCTTTATAAACCTCGCACTTCAAAGCGGCGGTCCCAGCAGGGCGCTGCGCTAATCCTGCTGCTGTCGGCGACCACCCCAAAGCCATGCCCAGCCGGAGCGCTTTTCCGTGTGCGCGCGAGCGGTCACCTCAGTGAAGGGTCGCTGCTCCTTGCCGACGTACAGCTGACGAGGCCGGCCGATGCGGCTTTCCGAAGACTCCATCATTTCTTTCCAGTGCGAGATCCACCCCACGGTTCGGCCAATCGCAAACAGCACGGTGAACATGTTGGTGGGGAAGCCCAGGGCGCGCAAAATGATGCCGGAGTAGAAGTCGACGTTTGGATAGAGTTTCTTGTCAACGAAGTAAGAATCCTCAAGCGCGATCCGCTCGAGCTCCATCGCAAGTTCGAGCATCGGATCGTTAATACCCAGTTCATTAAGCACCTCGTGACAGGTCTCGCGCATGACGGTCGCTCGAGGATCGTAGTTTTTGTACACGCGATGCCCAAAGCCCATCAGGCGGAAGCGATCCTCCGGATCCTGCGCTTTTTTGACGTACTTCTGAATCCGGTCTTTGGTGCCGATTTCATTCAGCATATTCAGGACCGCCTCGTTGGCACCGCCGTGTGCCGGCCCCCAGAGCGAGGCGATACCCGCCGCTACGCAGGCAAACGGGTTAGCGTCTGAGGAGCCGGCGAGGCGTACCGTTGATGTTGATGCGTTCTGCTCGTGGTCGGCGTGCAGGATCAGGATTCGGTCGATCGCGCGCGCGAGAACCGGATTGACCTCGAAGTCCTCCGTGGGCACCGCAAACATCAGTCGCAGAAGGTTCTCCGAGTACTTAAGATTGTTCAGCGGCTGCATGAACGGCTGGCCAAGGGAGTACTTATAGGCGTAAGCGCCGATGGTGGGCATCTTGGCAATCAGTCGATGCGCCGCAATCATTCGCTGAATCGGATCGTTGATATCGGTGCTGTCGTGATAGAAGGCTGACAGCGCGCCGACCACACCAACCATGACCGCCATCGGATGGGCGCTTCGCATAAAGCCGCTGTAAAACCGCACCAGCTGCTCATGCAGCATGGTGTGGCGGGTGATGTCGGTATCGAAATGTTCTTTTTCTTCAGGAGAGGGCAGTTCACCGTGGAGCAGCAGGTAGCAGACATCCATGAAGTCGGTGTTCTTGGCGAGCTCCGCAATGGCATATCCTCGATGCAGTAAAATGCCCTCTTCCCCGTCGATGTAGGTGATCTCGGACGAGCAGGAGGCGGTCGAGGTAAAGCCCGGGTCGTAGGTGAAGGCGCCGGTTTGGGCATACAGCTTGCGGATGTCGATCACTTTTGGGCCGACCGAACCGTGCAGGGTGGGCAGTTCCCACGACTCGCCGGTTTCGTTATCGGTCAGAGTGAATGAGTGACGAACGGCTTGGGCCACGTTGTCTTGCTTTTGCTGACTTGCTTGGGACATACCGACTACCTCACCTCTCCCAATTTGGAGTATTGGGCTTAGTTAATGACGGGGAAAAGAGTTACAGGCTCTACGTCGAATCAAGACGGGTTAGCA
>JAYNKS010000171.1:0-3997 GCA_038111345.1 Gammaproteobacteria bacterium
TGCCTACCTTGGTGAATTAGCGAACCGTACTCCGGGCACCACCAATGTGGTGGCCTACGCAAAGATCGTCCGGGAGCGTTCGGTGTTGAGGTCGCTACTGGATGCGGCTGCGGAGATCTCTGACAAAGCCTACCAACCGGAGGGGTTGGATACCGAGGCGCTGCTTGATTTTGCTGAGCGGGCAGTTTTCAGTATTTCGGACAACGATCGCCGGGCGCTGGGCGGCTTCCAATCCATCCAAGGGCTGCTTACCCAGGCGGTCGACCGTATCGAGGAGCTTTATCAATCCGGAGCGGGCATTACCGGCGTATCCACCGGATTTAAGGATCTTGATAGCCTGACTTCAGGACTTCAGGACGCTGATCTCGTGGTGATCGCAGGCCGACCCTCCATGGGGAAAACATCGCTCGCGATGAATCTGGCGGAGAACGCCTCGGTGGGTTCAAAGTTACCCGTAGCGGTCTTCAGCATGGAAATGCCTGGGCAACAGCTTGCCATGAGGATGCTCTCTTCATTGGGTCGCATCAACGCCCATCGGGTTAGAACCGGTCAGCTCAACCAAGACGACTGGCCTCGGTTGACATCTGCGATGGGCTTGCTGGACGAGGCACCTATTTTTGTTGACGATACCCCGGCCCTCACGCCGTCCGAACTGCGCAGCAGAGTTCGGAGGTTAACCCGTGAACATGGAAAATTAGGACTGGTTATTGTGGACTACCTGCAGTTGATGCAGACCGGAGAAAGCAGTGAAAATCGAGCAGTAGAGGTAGCTAACATCACGCGCGCGTTAAAGGTGATCGCGAAAGAGGCGCGCGTGCCGGTGGCTGTGCTGTCACAGCTGAACCGAGGTTTAGAGCAGCGCCCGAATAAACGCCCCATCATGTCGGACCTTCGTGAATCGGGGGCCATTGAGCAGGATGCGGATCTGATTCTGTTTATCTACAGGGATGAGGTGTACAACGAGGACAGCCCTGAGAAGGGCACCGCGGAAATCATTGTCGCGAAGCAACGGAACGGGCCGACCGGGACGGTGCGTCTGACATTTTTGGGGGAATACACGCGATTTGAAAATTACTCCCCGGCGTTTGAGGCGCCGGGCTATTAGCCGTGGGCTCGGCCTGGGCAGAGATTAACGTTGACGCCCTGATCTTCAACGTAGGGGTGGTCCGAAAGCGGGCTCCTCACTCGAAGGTGTGCGCCGTGGTGAAAGCCGATGCCTATGGGCACGGGTTGGAGGAGGTGGTTCGGGCGCTGTCGCCGCATGTGGATGCATTCGCTGTTGCCCATTGCGCTGAGGCCAGCCGCGTGCGGGCCGTTGATATAGCAAAGCCGGTTTGGGTTTTTCTCGGATTTCGCGATCAGGAAGAACTTCTGCAGTGCGTTCGCGAGGGCCTGACGCCGGTTTTATCCTCCAACCATCAGGTTGCATGTTTGCGGACGATTCCGGGGCAGGCCGTGTCTGTGGTTGTTGAGCACGACGTCGGGATGGGCCGGTTAGGTTTAACGAGCGAAGAAGTAGAGGCTGCGCTTGAATTTCTCAAGCAGCAGGAACACATTCATGTCGAGGCGGTTCTGGGACATTTCTCGGCGTCGGAAGACCCAGATCGGAGTCAGACTAATCGGCAGCAGGACCGCTTCCTGCAATCCAACAAGCCACGGCAGATTGATTTGAGTCTTGCTAACTCCGCCGCAATCTTAGGTCAGCCGGAAAGTCATCTTCAGTGGGTCCGGCCGGGACTTATGCTTTACGGTATCTCGCCAAGAAGCGGGGAAACGGGATCGATGGTAGGCCTAAAGCCGGTGATAAATGTCTTCGCTCAGTTGGGTGGCATCCGCTGGATGGAAGCCGGCGACACGATTGGGTATGGGAGCACCTATGTCTGTGAGCAACGGATGCGCGTTGGTTTGGTTTGCTTTGGCTATGCGGATGGTTATCCGCGGAAAGCACGTTCAACTGGAGAGGTTGTTGTGCGCGACGCACGCGCGAGAATTTTAGGGCGCGTCGCGATGGACTCTATGATGATCGATCTCACTGGGATACCGGACGCCCTCCCGGGGGATCCGGTAGAGGTGTGGGGCGAGCGCGTTCCTGTAGAGGAAGTGGCCGAAAAAAATAGTGCTCTGGCCCACCAGATTCTCACGAGCCTGGGTCCGCGAGTGACTCGTGTGCTCTCGTCATGAATAAGAAGTCTTCGCAAAAGAACACCGTCTTCGTTTGCGACGTCTGTGGCGCGGTCTGTGCGAAGTGGGCGGGACAATGTCCTGATTGCGAAGGTTGGAATACCCTCTCGGAGCGTAATCGGGCAAGTGCAAAGACGGGCAAGTCCTCGTCCCTAGGTCCGGCGGCGCACCGCCTAGCCGATGTCGATATCAAGCAAAGTCCGAGAGTATCTACAGGTCTTAAGGAACTCGATCGGGTCCTCGGTGGTGGACTGGTGCCTGGCTCTGTGATTTTGCTTGGTGGTGAGCCCGGGATAGGGAAAAGCACGCTCGCGCTTCAGGCCGTCTCCCAATTGTCCGGCATGATACCCACCCTGTATCTAAGCGCTGAGGAGTCCGTCGAGCAACTCGCCCTACGCTATCAACGACTTAATCTGCCTGCTGAGGATCTACAGGCTTTTGCCACAGGACATTTGGAGGACGCGGTTGCGCTTATAGACAGAACGGGGGCTCGGTTGGTGGTCGTGGACTCGATTCAAACGATGCATACCGAGCGCCTCGATGCCGCACCGGGCGGTGTAGGTCAGGTGCGGGCCTGCGCAGAGATGCTTGCAGAAGTGGCTAAACGCGACCAGGTCGCGGTGCTTATTATCGGACACGTAACAAAAGAAGGGAGTCTCGCTGGCCCAAAGACCCTTGAGCACTTGGTGGATACCGTTCTGTATTTTGAAGGGGATGCCACCAGCCGTTACCGAATGGTCAGAGCCTGGAAGAATCGGTTTGGGGCGGTTAACGAGGTTGGCGTATTTGCGATGACGGAACTGGGCCTTAAGGAAGTTAAAAACCCGTCTGCGATGTTCCTCTCAGGGTCTCATGACGCCAGTTCGGGTCGCTCCGTTCTGGTTAGCCAGGATGGATCACGACCGATCCTTCTCGAAGTCCAGGCGCTCGTCGACCAGAGCAGCCTGGGAAACCCACGGCGCTTGAGCGTGGGTTACGACAGCGTGCGACTGGCGATGGTTCTGGCCATTTTGCACCGCCATGCGCGCTTGGGGTTTGTGGACCAGGACGTGTTTATAAACGTAGCGGGAGGCATCCGTGTCTCAGAGACTGCAGCCGACCTTGCCGTGTCTGCTGCCCTGATATCGAGCGGCATGGACACGCCTATTCCCTCGAAGACCGCTTTCTTCGGAGAACTCGGGCTAACGGGAGAAATCAGGCCCGTTGCGCGGGGAGACGAGAGAATCAGGGAGGCCGAGAAACTGGGCTTTGATCGGGTTTTCCTTCCCCTGGCCAATATCCCTAAAGGTCGAGGCTCTCAGAATCACAAGTCTGAAGCAGGAGATGGGCGTGCCGCGCTGGTAGGCATAAGCCACATAACGGAACTTCATGATAGGTTGAGAGCCTAAACCTAGGCAGGTTGTGTTGGGCGGAGCCTGCTCGTGCTCCTAGATATCCCGAAGCAATTCGTTAATGCCCACCTTGCTTCGCGTTTTTTCATCGACCCGTTTCACAATGACCGCGCAGTAAAGGCTATGAGAGCCATCAGCCGAAGGGATCGAGCCAGACACGACAACGGATCCTGCTGGAACGCGGCCGTATGTAATCTCACCGGTCGCTCGAT
This sequence comes from Gammaproteobacteria bacterium, assembly GCA_038111345.1. Lineage (GTDB taxonomy): Bacteria > Pseudomonadota > Gammaproteobacteria > Arenicellales > UBA868 > UBA868. The sequence continues at coordinate 3,785 of JAYNKS010000171.1, forward strand.
CCAGAATCCGGGTGCTTTGTCCGATGTATACCCCCATGGAGAGCACCGAGCCGCGCTCAATAATCACCCCCTCGACCACTTCACTTCGGGCCCCGATGAAACAGTTATCCTCGATGATGGTGGGAGATGCCTGAAGCGGCTCCAGAACGCCACCAATGCCGACGCCGCCGGAGAGATGTACATTTTTCCCAATTTGGGCGCACGACCCTACGG
>JAYNKS010000172.1:0-3952 GCA_038111345.1 Gammaproteobacteria bacterium
ACCGACTGAGCTAACGGCCCTCGAAAACGTCTGCGGGCCGCATTATACCCGCCTGAGGACTTCCTGATCTTGATCCAACCACGTCCGACGTTGGTCGGGCTCAGGGTTTCCTTGGCATCAGCCTGAGATCAGCCAGCGCCTGGTGTAAGGACGCCCAAAATCCATCATCGAGCATGTAGTACTGGGTCTTCATCGTCAGCGCGGAGCCAAAGAGAATAGAGACCAGGGTCAGGAGCGAACCTATTGCCAGCGTGGACATGCCAGAAACACCTTGGCCGATCGTACAACCAAAAGACAGCACGCCGCCAAAACCCATCAGCACGCCTGCCACGAGGTGGTTGCGCATATCCCCTCCGGTCGCAAAGGTCTCGATACGGAAGTTGCCTGAGAAAATGGCGTAAATGAACGAGCCGGCGATCATGCCGCAAACGACCGCTATGCCAAAGTTAATCTGCGAACCGGTCCACGTCATCAAATAGTTCAGAAAATTACCTGACGGCGCGATAAAGGTAATCGCCTCAACCGGCACCGGCTCAAAATCATCATTGCCAATCACACCGGTAACGTACCACGCCCCGCAAACGAGAACGCCGATGGTCACTCCGGCCAGCACATTGTCAAAACTGGTGCGGAACCCTTTGTCCCGCACGGCATAAAGCACCGCACCTCCACCAAGGATAACGGCAATAATGATTGAGACTGTTTCGAGAGAAGCGCCAGTGAGGTGCGCGACCACGGTATCGATGCCCTGACTCTCGATGCCGACTGCCGCAAAATCGACAGACAGGGGGCCAAACACATTCAAGCGAATTGGCGCCAGAAGTCCGCGGAGAGTAGCGTATGCGGTAATCGCCATAACGATTAAAACCACCAACGACTTCAGGTTGCCGCCGCCGACTCTCACCAGAGTCCGCTGGCCACAACCGGCGCCAAGCGTCATCCCGATACCAAAAAGCGTGCCCCCGATCAAAAAGCCGGCCCAGCCAAACGTCGCGCCGCGGTACATCGTTTCATTCAGGTCCAGCCAACCGAGCTGCGCCATTATCTGGGTGCCCAAAATAGCGATACCAATAGACAGCATCCAGGCTCGAAAACGGACACGCGAACCCATGTTGATCCAGTCGCTCACCGAGCCCATGATGCAAAAATGCGTCTTGCTCGCCACCGCACCAAAAATCATGGCGCCGACAAATCCCAGTAGCGACACCTTTTGTAAAGCAGACCACTCTTCCATCGTTTAATCTCAGTCAGTAGTTTGATTCAGCATTAATCACGTGCGTCCGGACTATACCTAATTAAGTAAAGCATTGAGAACCGACGGCTTTTTTACGAGACGAAAAACAACCCAAGGCTCTAAAAGCTTCATCTTCCTTTCCATTGTGGCTTTCGTTTTTCGGCGAACGCTCGAGCCCCTTCCAGCTGATCCTCGCTCGAGTAAAGTTTGTCGACCGTCGGAAACTTTCGTTTTGTGATGCCGTCCAACGCATCCTGAAAACGCATATTTTCGGCGGCTCGAGCAACCTCTTTTATCGCTGAAAAAACAAGGGGCGGACCGTCCGCCAGAACGGCTGCAAGCTCATGACATCGATTCATCAGTTGCTCCGCTGGGCAGACCTCATTGACCAACCCCCAGTGATGCGCCTCAGCGGCATCCATCCATCGGCCGGTAAACAGCATCTCCATAGCAATATGGTACGGGATGCGCTTGGGTAACTTGAGCGTCGCCGCGTCAGCAATCGTGCCCGAATTGATCTCGGGTAGCGCAAAGGTTGCATGCTCTGCAGCAATAATCAGATCGGCCGACAGCGCCCATTCCAACCCACCGCCACAACAGATGCCGTTAATGGCAGCAATGATCGGTTTGTTGAGATCCGGCAGTTCCTGCAAGCCGCCAAATCCGCCTACGCCGTAGTCACTGTCGACAGCCTCGCCATCGGCCGCGGCCTTCAGATCCCAACCCGGGCAGAAAAACTTCTCGCCCGCGCCGGTGATGATCGCCACCCGAAGGGTTGGATCATCGCGAAACTGAGCAAAGACCTCTCCCATGGCCCGACTGGTGGCCACATCAATCGCATTCGCTTTGGGTCGGTCGAGCGTGACTTGCAGGACGGCCCCTTTTCGCTCGCTGAGGAGGTTTTCATTCTTCATAGATGAGGATCTCGTTTAGGCCAGTTCGCGACTGGCTTGATTCAGGCTTATTTCATCCATTCGGATTCGTTGAAACAGACGGTAGGATCCACCCACTTCACACAAGTCGAACGCTTCTCGAACTGGTCGCTGGCGAACTTGCGCTTCGGTGTAATGGTTGTAGGTATGGGTCAGCATGACCTCAACAAATTGATCAAAGTCATCGAAACGGTCTTCACTCAGATAATAACGCCTTCGCCTCAGATAGCCGCCGCTTTCCACCATAGTATCCACGGCACGCGTTGCCATGGCCTGCGCCTGAGTTTCATCGTGAAAGGATCGACAGACGACTTGCCAACTTCCTATAGGTTCCGGCTCAATCACAACAAGCCGTCCTTTGGCGTTCAGGACGCGCTTTGCCTCTGTGAGAGCTTGGGGTATCGACTCCCGCGGAACGTGGTGCAGCGACCAATGAAACAGCGCGATATCAACCACGTGGCTGGCTAGCGGTATGGCCTCTGCACTTGCCTGCAGGCGCCTTGTGCCCGGACCGCTTCCCCTCAGGGGATCGAGACCGATCGCACGGTAGCCATACCGCGAAAGATGGTCGGTCATCTCGCCCCCACCGCAACCGATATCGAGAACGGTCCCCTTCTCGCTTCCAAGGAATTCAATCAAGGCCTCGAGTGGCCTGGCCACGCATGCTTGATTAGGGCCCAGACTGAGCAACGACATAGGCTATAAAGGTATTGCCTGTTGAATAACCGCGTCTGCCGCACAGACTCCTTTCCCTGTCGGACGGATAAGAAGCGGATTGATTTCCAGCTCAATCAGCGTATCGCTATGAGCGTACGCGAAATCGGAGAGACTTTTTAGCGCGCTGAGCAGCGCTTGGCGGTCGCCCACCGGCAGTCCTCGGTACCCCGACATCATCGAACCGATCTTTAGAGAATCAATAGCGCGCTCCAGGTGGTGTGTCTCAGCCGGGAGCAAAACAACGGCCCGCTCGTCGAGCAGCTCGGCAAAGACACCTCCTGCGCCAATCAGCATCCACGGACCAATAGCCGGATCATGATTAATCCCAGCGATCCACTCACCAATCGAATCCGTGACCATTTCTTCCACCAGCAACGTATCAAAACGGTCAAACAGTGACTCGGCAACGCGAAGCAACGTGGCCATATCTTCGATATTAAGATGAACCGCTCCCTGCTCACTTTTATGCAGGAGATCAGGATCACACCCCTTCAGGGCAAGGGGGAAGTTCAAGTGCCCCGCTTTTTCTTCGAGCGACATCAGATCCGTCGCCTTAGCGCCTGATGGCGCCGCGATACCCGCCGCCCGTAACACCTGCTTCGCGTCATGCTCATCCAGGCGCTTTGCGTGTTTCGAACGCAGAGATGAAAGCGGGCCCGGCAACCTGGAGCTGTTTTTCACTTCAAGCGCTCTTGGAGCCACGCTTGCTGCCGCCTCAGCCGCATCAATTGCCTGCCGCAATCCACACAGCGGTACGATGCCCGCAGACATAAATTCTTTTGCGATGGCCTCGGGAAGACTCTCTGGAAGACTAGCCAGCACAGCGGTCGGCGCGCCGGTCTCTTGAGCCGCCCGCTTGATAGCTCGCACGGCAGGCTCCCAGGTTTCAATCGTGCACCGATCCAATCTTGGAAAGTCGAGAACCAGAATCGACAGATCAAACCCGCAGCGGAGCATGGCCCGATACGTTCCAAATAATTCTTCCTCTTTATTCCAGGCGAACGTGTGATAGTCCAGAGGGTTTGACACGCTAACCAGCTCGTGGACCGTCTGCGAGACGGCCTTATGC
>JAYNKS010000173.1:0-3924 GCA_038111345.1 Gammaproteobacteria bacterium
GCGTGTCGATGACCCGAACGGTGCCATCTACGGCTGGCCCCTCCTCGTCACTGGTGAGCAGTAGCGCGATGGAGCCACGATGATCGGGATGGCTCGATATGAAGCGCTGACACGCGGTGACCATGGCGGCGAGACTGCCTTTCATGTCCGCGGCGCCACGCCCATGAAGCATACCGTCCACACAATCGCCCGAAAAAGGCGAGTGGACCCATTTGTCCTCGGGACCGGTAGGCACAACGTCGGTGTGACCGGCGAACACAAATAATGGCCGCTTATCGCCGCGTCGTAGCCAGAGATTTTTTACGTCGCCAAAATTCATCTCTTCCGCTTCGAAGCCAGCGGATGCAAGGGCGTCGGCAATCAGTGACTGGCAGCCCGGATCATCAGGGGTCACCGAGGCGATGCGAATGAGCGATTGAGCAATTTCTACCGTGTCGTCCATGGGTCGTTGATTTGTGCCTCGCTAATCAGGCCGCAGTGATTCAAGCCTCGACCGTTTCTCGGGGACGCAGGTGCTTGAGCCAGTGGCTTTCCCACAGACGAAACACCCGACTGATCACAAAGACCAGCGCCATATAAAACAGCATGGCGGTAATGAAGCCCTCATACGCTAAATAGTAGCGTCCGTTCAGCCATCGGCCGACGCCGAGTATATCCTGCAGCGTGATCGTGCTGAGCACAACGGAACTGTGCAGCATAAAAATCACCTCGTTCGAGTAGGCCGGCAGGGCTCGACGAAACGCGCTCGGCAGAATGATCCGTCGCATCATTCTGAGCGTGGACATTCCGCATGCCTTTGCGGCCTCAATCTCGCCCTTTGCGGTATTTTCAATTGCGCCTCTTAAAAATTCGGTTGTGTAGGCGGCGGTGTTCAGGCTAAAGGTGATGAGTGCGCACCACCAGGGGCTCGACAGGACCGGATCCCAGAGAAAACTCTCCCGGACAACATCGAACTGAGCCAAACCATAGTAAACAAGATAGGTTTGCACCAGCAGCGGCGTTCCCCTGAAAAAGTAGGTAAAGCACCAGATCGGCCGGTTCAGCCAGGGTTGACGATAGGCTCGGGCGAGCGCGAGCGGTATAGCCATCAATCCGCCAACGACTAGTGAAATCAAGGTGACCTCTAGCGTCAGCAAGGCCCCGTAAAAAAACTTATCGATATGGTCAGCGATGAGCATGAAATCAAGCGGAGAGTGATTCTCGCTGACATCAACGAGATACTCCAAAAGCGTACGTTCGGTGCTGGTCACGGTTATGCCCGGTCTACGCCCACGTTGTAGCGACGCTCAATCCATCGCAAGCCTACATCCGAGCAGGCGGTCAGCAGCAGATAGATGACCAGTACCGCGAACATGAAGGTAAAGGGCTCGCGAACCGAGCGGCCGGCCGTTGAGGCGTTCCAGACCAGATCGTGCAAACCGATAACGGAGACAAGAGCGGTGGCCTTAATCAGCACCAGCCAGTTATTGGTAAAAGAGGGTAGCGCGTGACGAATCATTTGCGGCCAGGTGATTCGCCGGAACACTTGCAGCGGCGTCATGCCCACAGAAATCCCCGCCTCGATCTGCCCCCTAGGTATCGCGAGAATGGCGCCGCGAAACGTTTCCGTCATATAGGCGCCAAAGACAAAACCGATCGACCAGACGCCGGCGATGAACTGGTTGATCTCGACGTAGTCCCACCAGCCCGTTGCGGTACCAAGGTCGTTGACGATCTGTTGCCCGCCGTAAAAAAGCAGCATCATCAGGACAAGATCGGGAACCCCTCTTACGAGCGTGGTGTAGGCACCCGCCACTCGGTGGGACACTCGATTTTTGCTGAGTTTGGCTGCGGCGCCTATCAGGCCGAGAATGACGGAGAGCGCCAGCGATCCCAGCGCCAGCTGGATGGTCACTGCTGTGCCGGACAGCAGCAGCATACGGTATTCCCAGATCGACTCCATTGAGGGATTAAAACAAAAACGGGCCCATAAAGGGCCCGTCAATGGATGAATTGGCAGATGATTAGTTGCCGTAAATATCCACGGCGAAGTATTTATCGTTCATCGACTTATAGGTGCCGTCGGCGCGGATAGCCAGAATAGTCTTGCTGAGGGCATCACGCAGTGCGGAATCTTCTTTGCGTACAGCAAACCCGGCGCCTACGCCTTGGCACTCGACGTCATCGATATCCTGACCGAGGAAGTCAAAGCCGTTGCCGGCGTCCTGCGAGAGGAAGCCTTCATAAGCCTGCAAGGAGTCCGACAATTGCGCGTCCAGTCGGCCAGCGGCCAAATCCTGGAACACTTCTTCCTGAGTCGCATACAGAACAAGTTCAGCGCCAGGATAGAGCTTCTCTGCTGAGCACTGGTGAGTGGTCGCGCGCTGTACGCCCAGACGCTTGCCTTTAAGTCCATCAGCCGTACCGGCGAAACCCGCGCCTTTTTTGGCAACCAATTTGGCCGGCGTGTTGTAGTACTTCACGGTGAAGTCGACTTTTTTCTTGCGCTCTTCCGTGATGGACATGGAGGCAATGATCGTGTCGAACTTTTTCGCCAGAAGGGCCGGGATCATGCCATCCCACTCCTGCTCAACGAGTACGCATTCCCTGTTAAGGCGTTTGCAGACCTCGAGGGCAAAATCGATGTCAAAGCCCTTTAGGGTGCCGTCGGCCTCTTTCCATGAAAACGGCGGGTAGGCGCCTTCAACGCCCACGCGAAGAGCGTGCCCGTCCGCAGAAGCGGTTCCAGTGAACAGCGTCATCAGGCCAGCAAGGCCGAGCGCTACGAGTTTGTTTTTTGTCATTCTTGGTCTCCATTCTCCATTTGGTTTTGGACTAGCAACAACGGGTAGATACTACACTGCGGTGAGACGTTGTAGCTGTTTCAGTGCAGGGCATTCGATAAAAATTGCCGAAATCTGTCTGATTCCGGGTTTTCGAACATCTGAGCCGGTGTGCCCTGGGACTCAATCGCACCCTCGTGCAAAAAAATGACCTGATCGGATACGTCTCGCGCAAACCCAATCTCATGAGTCACCACAATCATGGTTCGGCCTTCATCGGCTAGGGTGCGCATGACCTTGAGCACCTCTCCCACCAGCTCCGGGTCCAGCGCAGACGTAGGCTCATCGAACAGCATGACATCCGGATCCATGGCTAATGCCCTGGCGATTGCGGCGCGTTGCTGCTGTCCTCCCGAGATATGGGCCGGGTAATAGTCTTTGCGATCCAGCATGCCGACCTTGTCCAAGGTCATGCAAGCCTTCTCGACAGCGACCTCTTTTTGTATTTTCAGAACATGAATAAGGGCTTCGCTTACGTTCTCGAGGACGGTCATGTGTTGCCAGAGGTTAAAGCTCTGAAAGACCATCCCGAGACGGGCCCGCAGGCGAATCACCTGCGACATATCGGCCGGCTCCGGTGCGCCGGATTTACCCGTGATCATTTGAATGGTCTCCCCGTGCACCGAAATAGAGCCGCTATCGGGGGTTTCGAGCAGATTGATACAGCGAAGAAACGTGCTTTTGCCGGAACCCGATGCCCCCAGCAGAGAGATCACGTCGCCGACGCCAGCCTCCATCGTTACGCCCTTCAGCACTTCAACGTCTCCAAAGCGCTTGTAGAGCTTAGAGACTGCTAGCGCCGATTGATTATGGGTCACGACGATCTCCGCAGAAGGCGCGGGAATTTAGGTGGGGCGGATGCCGCGGATCCGCTCGTTACGACGCCTTAAAAGTTCGACGACTGTGAGCAGGCATATCGAAAGGATCACAAGTATTGTGGCAACGGACAGAATGGTCGGACTGATTTCCTGACGTACCCCAGACCACATCTGACGAGGCAGGGTGATTTGATCAGGCCCGCCAACAAAAAGCACGATAACGATCTCGTCAAAAGACGTGATGAAGGCAAACAGAGCGCCTGAGATGACGCCGGGCAGAATCA
>JAYNKS010000174.1:0-3848 GCA_038111345.1 Gammaproteobacteria bacterium
CAGTACCGTGCTCATCCAACAGGGGCACATGCGTGGGACGGGCCGAGTCCGTCTTTACCGGCAGGTCCGCCATGCTTACCGGGGTGCCGCCATAGTCTGCAACCAGATTTCGGATCAATTCATGGTCCGACAGATTTGCCACACTGCTCAAACGACCGTTGGCTATGGACGCGTCGTCAAGCCGCTTTATCATCGCGTCGACATCGTGACTACCGAAGACAGCGTTAATAATTTCATCCATCTTGTCACGATATTTCACGCGCTCAGTATTGTTGGCAAAACGCGGGTCGGTCCCCAGTTCCGGCTGACCCAATATGGCGTCGCAGAAAATACGCCACTCGCGGTCGCTTTGAATGGAAATCAAGACCTGGTCACCGCCTTTCACGGCATAAGCGCCGTAAGGTGCAATCAGCGGGTGAGTCAGCCCCATCCGGCGGGAGGCACCTCCCAGGTAACGGTAGGCCAGCAGCGGGAAATTCATATAGTCCGCCATCACATCGAACATGGCGATTGAGATATCAATACCCTTTGCCGTGCGACCGCGTTGGATAAGCGCACGCAAAATGGCGGCGAAAGCAGTCTGTCCCGACGCGATATCGCAAATTGAGACGCCCACGCGGGACGGGTGCTCCTCCGTGCCGTTTACCGCGCAGATGCCGCTTTCCGCTTGAACGAGCGCGTCATAGGCTTTCTTTTTGGCCCACTCCCCGCTGGTCCCGTACCCATTTATCTCGCAGGTGATCAATCCGGCATTCGAGTGACGAAGGGCATCACCGGTAAATCCCCGGCGGGCGAGCGCGCCGGGAGCGAGATTGTGCAAAAACACGTCGGCTTTTTTAAGCATCGATCGCAACAGCTGCTCGTCTGCCGGATCATTAATATTTAGACAAATCGACTCCTTGCCGCGATTGAGCCAAGAGAAGAAGACGCTCTTGCCATCGGCGCCCTTATCGTAGCCCCGGGCAAAGTCACCCTCGTGGCGCTCCACCTTGATCACCCGCGCCCCGGCGTCCGCCAGCATCAATGCACAGTACGGCGCCGCCACCGCCTGATCCATTGAAACGACCAGCAGGCCATCCAGCTCTCTGTCTAAACCCATATCGTTTGGTAAAACCGATGACTCAATTAGATCCAGAAACCGCTTCGCACAACGGCGGTACGGTCACCATCCGGAATTCTGGCGGTAAGACGCGTGCCTTCGTTCCAGTGTGTCCGGTTAACCATCGAGATCGTGACGTTGGTCTGATACTCGGGCGACCACGTCGACGACGAGATGTGTCCCACGACCGCGCCCTCGTCATCCACTAACGGCCACGGATGTTGAATGGACGGAACCGGATCGCCGTCGACCTCCAGCGCACGGATTTGTTTTTCTGGCACCGCCAGCTTCGAGAGCGCCTCATGACCTAAAAATCCCTGGACGGTATCGAGGTTGCAGTATTTCGTGAGGCCTGCCTCGAAGGGCGTGTGCGCCATCGTGATGTCACTGCCAAAAGACAATAGGCCCGCTTCAATCCGCTCTATCAGGTTGGGACAACCGGCACGGACATCCAAATCTTTGCCCGCCTCAAAGAGCGCATCCCAAACCGCTTCGCCGAACTGACTGCCTTGCAGATAAAGCTCAAAACCCCCCTGATGCGACCAGCCAGAGCGGGCGAGCACCATATCCTGCCCCTCAAAATTAATCGTCGTGTGCCGAAAAAATTTGGTTTTGACCACATCCTCACCAAATACTCGAGCGATCAGCGTATCGGCCTTCGGACCCTGGATCGCGAGTGGCGACACGTCCGGCTCAAAGACGTCCACGTCAAGATTTCCAGCAGCAGCAAGGCCTTTGCAGTAGAGCAACATGTCGGAATCCGCGAGTGACAGCCAATAGCGGTTCTGATTCAGCCGGATCGCCACGGGGTCGTTCATCAGTTTCCCGCCGGTATCAACCATCGGGATGTAGTAACACTGATCGTCTGACATTCGGGACATATCCCGGGGGGTGGTCATCTGCACGAGACGCAAGGCATCAGGCCCTACTACTTCGACTTGCCGTTCGACTGAGACATCCCAAACCTGGACCGCCGATTTAAGATGCCGATAGTCTTCTTCCGGGGTCGTGAAAAAAGAGGGAAGCAGCATGTGGTTATAGACCGTGTAGGCCTTCACCCCAGCGGCCTCCACCCGTCGACTAAACGGTGTGCGTCGGAGACGAATCGAGGGTGTCAAAAAAGGCATCGACATAACTTCGAAATCCTCAGATTGATCGCTTGCGGACGCGCCCGTTCGGGCTACCCGGTTTCACCTACCAACTGCGTCGCCGCGATGCCACCCAGCGCCGCGGCTTCGTCGTTATCCGACGTATCTCCCGAGATACCGATGGCGCCCAGCAACGCGCCCGAAGCATCCCGAATCAGAAGACCGCCGGGCACCGGCACAAAATCTCCTCCAGCGAGACCATTCATAGCCTGAATGAAATAAGCTTGCTGCTCGGCACGATTCATCAGGGCGCGTGTACCCAGCCCAAGCGCGATCGCGGCGTTAGCCTTGCCATAGGCGATTTTTGCGCGCATAGCGCTGACGCCATCCTCGGATGCCGCGGCGACCAGTGCGGCCCGCTCGTCGAGGACGATCACGCTGATGGGCTTGAGGTTGAGCTTACGGGCCTCCGCTAAAGAGGCGTCTACCAGCGTCTTGGCTTGTTCCAGACTAATTGACATCATTTGCTCCTAAGAAAATAAAAATAGAACCCGCCTAGCGAGCAGCTGCTTTGAGCGCTTCTGGCAGTACTGTTGCAAATATATCCAGGTCATCGGTTTTTCCTACCGAGACCCGGATACATCGATTAAGGGGTGCCACCCCAGGCATCCTTACAAAAACCCCATTTGCGATCAGGTGTTTTAGCACCGCTGTCGCGAAGTCACCATCACGCCCGCAATCAATCGCGACAAAATTCGTGGCGGAGGGCAAGGCTTTAAGGCCGTTGTCGTGGGCTATCTGGTGAAGCCGTTCTCGCGCGGCCGCCACCTGGGCAATCGTCTCGGTTAGATAGGACGAATCGGCCAGTGCCGCTAGGCACGCCGCCTGAGCTACTGAGCCCACGCCGAAATGATTCCGGATTTTATTGAACTCGTTGATAAGGCTGGCTTCCCCCATGGCATAACCCACCCGAATGCCGGCAAGACCGTAGGCTTTTGAGAACGTGCGAAAGCGAAGCACACGATGATCATCGATACTCACTTGCGGGAGGGCCTCGGCTGGCGCGAACTGACCATACGCCTCGTCCAACACAAGAAGCGAACCCTCCGGCACGTCATCAATCATCCGCTCGATCGTTTCGCCAGACCACCAGGTGCCCATGGGGTTATCCGGATTCGCCAGATAAATCAGCTTGGGTCGATACTCCTTTGCCAGAGAAATCAGCGACTCAACGTCTTCCTGATCATTCTTATAGGGGGCCGTGATCAATTCGCCCCCAAAGCCTGCAACATGAAAGTTAAACGTCGGATAAGCGCCTGCCGACGTCACAACTTTGTCACCGGGCTCGATAAAGAGACGAACGAGGTACCCGAACAGACCATCAATCCCCTCACCGACCATGACATTTTCCGACCGCAGGTGATGATGTTCGGCGAGAGCCGCGCGCAGATTAAAAAATTCGGGATCGCCATACTTCCAGGCGCCCTCGGCAGCCTGACTGATCGCTTCGACTACACGGGGCGAAGGCCCAAAGACATTCTCGTTCGCGCCGATCCGCGCCAAAAAAACCTGTTCCCGCGCTCGCTCCTGAGCCTCGGGCCCCACGAAGGGCACGGTAGCGGGCAGACCTTTTGCCAGAGAAGTGACGCGATATTCAGCCA
>JAYNKS010000175.1:0-1656 GCA_038111345.1 Gammaproteobacteria bacterium
TTTCACGACCATCGAGTCTTGACTCGTAAGGCGAGTGCTTGAAAACGCGATGCCCGCACGACCTGCCTCACGGCGACAGAAATCTTCCCAGCGGGTCGCCTCGGTTGACCACCCGTGATTTACATGCAGCGCTCGAAGGTTAAGGCTGAAACGCTGCGCGAGACGGGCGCAGATATGGAGCAGTGCGCTCGAATCCACCCCACCACTGAAGGCGATGTGAATGACGACATTGCGATACGGCAAAAGATGCGCCCAAACCGATTGTTCAATGCCGCACAACCCTTGGCATCCAAGCCACTCAGGCGTCGCGGAATTTTCCAAACGATCTCAGCCTAATATCTCGCGCCGCTCGAAGCGCGTCAGGCGCAAGTGCACGCAGCTCCGACAGGTGCCGCCCTAGGGCTTCCTGGATATCCTCAGCGGTCTGGCTGATGTTCCGGTGCGCACCCCCAAGCGGCTCGGCAATAACTTCGTCAACGAGGCCATTCTTAAGAAGGGCATTCGATGTAATCTTCATGGCGGCGGCAGCAGTTTCCGCTTTATCGGCGCTCTTCCATAGTATCGACGCGCATCCCTCGGGGCTGATCACAGAGTATGTGGAGAACTCAAGCATAAGCAGTCGATCGCAAACGCCAATAGCAAGCGCTCCGCCGGAACCACCCTCCCCAATCACCACCGAGACGGTCGGAACACTCAGGCCGGCCATAACGGAGATACTTCGCGCAATGGCCTCACTCTGGCCTCGTTCTTCCGCACCGATTCCCGGATACGCCCCCGGTGTGTCAATTAGCGTCACTACGGGGAGTTGAAACCGCTCCGCCATCCTCATCAAGCGCTGAGCCTTTCGATACCCCTCAGGGCCAGGCATTCCAAAATTGCGTCGTACTTTCTCTTTAGTATCACGGCCCTTCTGATGTCCGATCACAACCACGCCCGAGCCGTTGATGCGGGCCAGCCCACCCACAATAGCCAAGTCGTTCCGATACATGCGATCCCCTGACAACTCCTGAAAGTGACTGAACACTTTCGAGATGTAATCGAGGGTGTGGGGTCGTTGGGGATGCCGTGCAACCTGCGTAACCTGCCAGGCACTCAGGGAAGAAAACACCTCACGGGTTAACTTGATGCTCTTTTGCTGAAGCCGGTCGATTTCTCGCTGAAGATCGAGACCGCCGTCTGCGTCGACACGCCTCAACTCCTCGATTTTTGCTTCGAGGTCGACGATGGGTTGTTCAAAATCCAAAGGGCTACTCATGAATCGTATTTTAACGTGCGCAGGCCCGACCAGGGTTGGCTTGTTACTTCTCGCGCGACGGCACTAAGCGGCCTTAAACTCGAACCCACCTGCCGACTCAGAGAGTAAGCGTCGAGGATCGTAGTGAAATTCGAGACCTTCCTGATCACAGAAATGCGAGAGCACCTCAAAAAGCGCATCGCTTGGCGTCACTTGCCATTGCTCTCCCAAGGCGATCGACACGCGATCCCCGTTCTCATTTGGAAATCGCAGGAAAACAGCCGTGTCGCCCGCGGTGAATTCCTTGAGAGAGGCTTGCAGGCGTTTGGCAAACCCGGGCCCCGGTCTGCCCTCGGGCAGATTGATCACCCAAGACCGCAGCGCTAATTTCCGAGCCGTATCTAACGTCCACAGGCCTTCGG
>JAYNKS010000175.1:1666-3832 GCA_038111345.1 Gammaproteobacteria bacterium
CGAGAACAATGCCACCGCTGTTAAGAGTGGCTCGACTGCGGGCATAAAGGTCGGGAAAAACGCTTACGTCGGCGCTGCTTTTGCCGTCATCCAACTGAAAAAATGCCATCATCTCGCCGCGCCGATTCTGAAACGTACGCAGTTCTTTAATCAAACCCGCGACGGTGACCGAACGCTCCGGGAGGGGCTGAACGGCTGCAATAGACTCGGTGGTCAACTGAGCCATTTCGCTCCGACAATATTCAAGCGGATGGCCCGTCAGATAAAAGCCAAAAGACTGACGCTCCATCTCCAGCCGCTTGCGCGGGCTCCAGCTCAAAAACTCGCCCCGCAGGACGACCTCCTCCTCGGCAATCGGCAAGCCAAACATATCGTTCTGCCCGGAAGATAGATTGGCAACATGTTGCCCTGCCGCTTCCATCGCCTGCGGAAGCTGCCCAAGGAGCTGAGCGCGATCCGGGTTGAAGCTATCCAGCGCACCGGTGCATATCAACGCTTCAATGGTCTTCTTGTTCACTTTCTGAGAATCTACACGCCGACAGAATGTCATTAGATCAGTAAAGACGCCGTGGCGGGAGCGCTCATCGAGAATATTTTCAAGGGCTTTTTCTCCCACTCCTTTGATCGCCCCAAGCCCATAGACCACGCTCCCGTCCTGACCCACGGTGAACTTAATCGTTCCCCTGTTAATGTCTGGCGGCTCAATGGTGAGGCCCAGTGCTTTAGCCTCATTGATGAGCACCACAACCTTATCGGTATGCTCCATATCGGCCGACAGCGCAGCAGACATGAATTGGGCTGGGTAGTACCGCTTCAGCCAGGCAGTCTGATAGCTTAAAAGCGCGTATGCTGCCGAGTGAGACTTGTTAAACCCGTAGCCTGCGAATTTTTCAATCAGGTCAAAGATATGGCTCGCGACGTCCGCCTCGACATCGCGATCCGTAGCGCCATCTATAAAAATCTGCCGCTGACGTTCCATTTCTTCAGGCTTTTTCTTGCCCATGGCTCGACGCAGCAGATCGGCGGATCCCAACGAGAAGCCAGACAGCAGTTGCGCAATCTGCATGACCTGCTCCTGATACAGGATGATGCCGTAGGTGGGCTCCAGAACCGACTTGATGTTATCGTGCAGATAGGCGACTGGCTCACGTCCGTGCTTTCGGTTGATAAAGTCGTCGACCATTCCGGACTGCAACGGACCGGGTCGAAACAAGGCCACCAACGCCACTAATTCTTCGAAGTGGTCCGGCCGCAGTCGCTGGATTAATTCTTGCATGCCGCGCGATTCCAATTGAAAAAGCGCGGTCGTGCGTCCTGTGCAAATTAGCTCGTACACATCAGGATCGTCCGGGTCGAGCAATTCGATATCAAGCAATTCCTCAGAGGCTTTGCGCCGCTCGTCGTTGATTATTTTCACCGCCCAGTCAATTACGGTGAGCGTTCGAAGCCCGAGAAAGTCGAACTTCACAAGACCAATCGCCTCCAGGTCATCCTTGTCAAATTGCGTGACCGCTTGGGTCATCCCTTGCTCCCAATAAAGCGGCGAAAACTCTGAGATGGGCTCCGGGGCAATGACCAGGCCTCCAGCATGCTTGCCCGCATTGCGGGGCATGCCTTCAAGCCGCTTAGCATTTTCAATCAGCTGGGTGACTTCGGCCTCGTCCTTGAACCGGCGCCGCAGTTCGTCATCCTGAGCCAGAGCCTTATCCAGAGTCATCCCCACTTCAAATGGCACTAACTTGGCCAGAGTGTCACAAAAACCGTAGGGCATGCCCATAACACGGCCAACGTCTCGCACTACGGCTCGAGCGGCAAGCGTGTTGTAGGTAATGATTTGAGCCACTTTATCCGCCCCATATTTTTGACTGACGTATTCAATGACTCGATCGCGTCCGACCATACAGAAATCGATATCAAAGTCCGGTAGGGAAACCCGCTCCGGATTAAGAAATCGTTCAAATAGCAGCCCATGTTTAATTGGATCCAGTCGAGTGATCCCAAGCGAGAAGGCCACTAATGAGCCCGCCCCAGAGCCTCTCCCTGGTCCCACGGGAACACCGTTGGCCAACGCCCAACGAATGAAATCCGCCACGATTAAAAAGTACCCGGCAAATCCCATTCGGGTGATGGTCTCAATCTCCGAAGCAAGCCGATCCACGTAGATTT
>JAYNKS010000176.1:0-3780 GCA_038111345.1 Gammaproteobacteria bacterium
CTAAGCAAACATCAACCACGTCTTTGCTCATAGTAGCGGGAAAGAACGCCTTTTGGCAATTATCAGGGAAAAACGCTCGCATGACACCTTAACAAACAGTTGTTCTGCAATAGGATGTCGGTCGAATTGGGGGGGAAACCCCTGGCGCTCAAAGCCCGGGGTTTTGGGGGTTGGTCGATGCAGGCTGCACCTGGGCAGAGAGACGGTACCGAAGGTTCGAATAGACAAGCCCCATCGTGGTAAACATACCGAGGCCCGTCAGTATGACGGTGGGGAGGCCCCAAGCGTCCAGCAGGTAGTAGCCAATCACAATTGTGAGTGGGATTGTTAGCATCAACAAAATGGCGCCGCCAATTATCCCAACTCCATGGTAGATGATTGACGCAAAAGTGAGCAAAACAATCGCCAGAAAGAGGCCGACCGCGATCTTCAGCATCACCATCACGAGCCCATAGCCCACCCCGGAGTCATCAAAACCCGAGAAAATCCAGTGGAAATAAGAGTACTCAGACGGATTGTAGATAGCAAAGAGAACGCCAAACACCAGAAGTGCTCTCACCAGAATACTCGACAGGCCGAAATTAGTCATTGACGCAAGACGGATGCTAAATGGGGCGTGAGTGCCATTTTAGGGTGTGCGACACGATCGAACAATCCAATATCCGGATGCTCAACGCTAATGCTTACGTGTAGACTCTCGAAAGGAGATGTGTGAGCGTGAGGATCGGCTGCTGGTTTTTCCTGGCTATCGAGCATTCAGAAACCCATGACTAAAATAACGATCAAACTGTTTTTCTGCTCTTTGTTGGCCATGCCGCTCGTGGCCACGGCAGGTCATGAATCCACCTCAACTCCACTTCTTAAGGTGAGCGGGTCAACGGAGACGATCTCGCCGGACGGACTTTCCCCGAAGATCGAATCGTCCGAGAGGCAGGTCGAGGAACTGATCAACAGCAATATTCAGCGTCAGCAAAGAACACGGCTGCGCGCCTATGAAATTGCAGGTGTCACGGCATTTACCGGCGGCGTTATGCTGGTGGGTGCCATCGCGGGCGGTCCTGCGACCGCACTCGCCGCCGGGATTGGTGCCTTAACCATCTACACCGTCCTCGATTAGACGGTAGGCTTACGATCGGTCATGATTTCCTTGGGGGTAACGGCTTTACTGATTGCGCTTGCGGTCGCTTCCGAAACTATTTTAGAAATTGGATCCGAACTGACCGCAGCGACTATTGACGATACGGACATGGGCGCCTTGATAGAGCCACTCGCGGCTCCGCAAACTACTTTGGTTGATTTGGCCCCCAATGCTTCAGTGGAGTGGTCACGGATGGAGCAAGAGTAATGGCAGCCGCCGTCGTGCTTGCAGCGATATTTTCGAGCTTGATGGTGGAAACCGGCGCCGAATTGGTGATCGAAAAGTACTTCACTGATGATGAACCCGGAGCCCTAGCGATCGTTAGCCCAGGCGCGCCCAGCCAAATCGTCAATCTCTCCCCTCAGGCCACCATAATTTGGCTAACCCCTGACGCACGTTAAGCTAAAAACAGCTCGCCCTCGCTACGAGGACGCACGAGATCATCGACCGCTTATCTACGCTGTCCGTTGACGGGCATCACGAGCGCTCTTGAATCGTGCACCGAGATAGCCCAGCGAGAGAAAAACAAGCCCAACGCTTGTTAGTAACCACCAGTCGTTGAGGAGGCTATCGCCGTTCGATTGAGACGCCGCCAAGCCTTGTTGCGAACCTTGAATATCAAGCGTCACCGTCGCTTCCGCTGGGAAATGATCATCCTTCAAGGAGACCGCGATCTCCTGAGCACCCTCAGAGAGGATCACATCTTCTACCGTGTATATCCCTGGACTATGCTCCTGTGCAGCAAACGGCACAAAATTTACCGTTAACTCGAGCGTGGCTCCGGCCTTAGGGGTCGCCGTGTTGTAGTCTTCAAGAAAAAGAACCAGCCGACCCGCCGAGCCAGCAGAGACTTGTTCCTGGCCCGATTCTCTGGGAATGTAGAGGAGAATCATTTGACTGCCGCCCAATCTTGCCTCTACTCGATCATAGAGACTGTTAACCGGACCGCCCACCGATACACCAATATCACTCTCGGTCGTTTCGTCCGCGTGCGAATGTCCCTCATGCGAAAATACTGGCCGAGTGCCAGTAATAAGAAACACCAAAAGCAGCGCGGCGCAACGGAGCAGACTTCCACGTCTCCCTCTCAGTACTGCAGAGTTAATAATCACGTTCCACATCAACACGATCCCGCTATAACGCGGCCAGGGTCCCCGCCGCCGGTGTCGGCTCCTGCTTCGGCGTCGTTGCAGGCGCGTCCGGAAAATCATCTTCCGAGGACGGCCATAAATAAACGGCGGCCGCCCCCTTGAGAGCAATCCCTCCCAAAATAGCAAGGGATGCAATCTCTATCGCAATCAGCGCTGCAACGACCGTCGCCACGGTCTCACCGCCCTTCGCCAACTGGTAAAGACCGTATCCTGCTGCCGCAGCCGTCGTCGCAAGACTGCCTCCGACGGCGAGTTCTGTTCCACTGAGACCCCACAAAACGTCATCACTGGGCTTTGGCTGAGGGTGGTTGTCGATAACCGTCGGTTGCAAGGCAGTAACCGAATCAGCCTGCGCAATTTGAATCGCCGCAAACCCCAGCGCGAGGACGCTAACAAAAAATCGTCGAATTCGGGTGGATTTGTGCATGCGTAGCGGATCCTTCATGTCCCCGCTCATTATAGCTTGATCGCCTGATGGCTTGAGCTCGACCCGCTCTTTTAGATATTGAACCCGTCTCGGATGAATCGGTCTTGACCCGTTACAATAGCGCAAACTGGGGTGGTCTAGACTGGATGTAAACAGACAACTGGATCCTACGAACGTAATCAAGGCAAGATGGCGCTCAGAAATATACGAAAGGTGCTCAAGCGATGTGCGGTAACGGCCCTTGTCGGCACTTGCCTCAGCCAAACCGTAACCGCCCAAACTACCGATTCCCAGCCTGATGCCAACCTTGATGGCGTGTTGGCCGTCCGGATCACCTTTAGCCAACTAACGCCCGATGCGATCAATTGCGGATTAACAATCGACCGTTTTCAATCGACTCTCTCCGACGAATTACAAAGAACTGGGTTTCGCCTATCCGAAACGACAGATACGCTTGTTACTCTTGGGTTGATGACCACTTTTGATCCCGGCAGGAACGCCTGCGGGACCTCCGCCACCCTTGGCGTTTACAGAAAAGTCTCCTACTTTGACGAAGCGGTCGGCTGGCTGAAGAGCGGTTACGTTGTGCTATGGCAGAGGGGGCAACAGGTCATGTCCGGTATTGCGGAGCATTCTGATGCAACCGCTACCGTTACCCAACGGCTAATTGATGTACTGGGTCAAAGCTGGCGGGCGGAGAACAAATCCGATGCCAGTTAAGATCGCTCGCGACAAACGATCGTCAGACGTCAACGGCGCCAGACCTCGTCGCGTTGCAACACGCCTCCGTGCTGTGTCGCCACTGTTAGCCAGCGCCTGGCTAGCTGTTTTGCTGGCCCTTGCTCCCGCGCAGTCAACGCTTGCTGATGTGCCCGTCCCAAGCCATCAGAGCAACCCATCGGGCGATGGGGATGTCGAGCCCACGATCCTCGGGATGACCTATACACAGGCCGCCCTGGCCTCCGCTGCTGTGGTGGGTGGCGCCCTTGTTATCAACTCTTTCGTGGGCGCAAATCTGGGCACCACGCTTGCCGTGCTTTACGTTGGGCACCTTATCGTCGAGG
>JAYNKS010000177.1:0-1194 GCA_038111345.1 Gammaproteobacteria bacterium
ATCCCATACACAGAGTGCACTTGACTGTGTCGACCTGAACCTCACCCATCGAACTGCCCTTTGGCAAAGCTATTTCGGCGGGCGGGTTTTGCAATTGACTGACGAGATGATCGATGCCGGCGCGCAGCACCGTACGCTTTTCCTCCATGCCTGCGAAAGTTGCGGCACGCTGCTCTGCCGCCGGATTCTCAGCAGTCGATAGCGTCTGCGCCCGCGCGACCAGTGCGTCCCCCGAATCAACTAGAGCCAGCGTATGATCCGGCCATCCAAGGCCGGTCAGGATAGCAACAGTCTCTTTGATCTCTCGAGCCAGTTCACCTGTCACACCGATCGATGTTCCCAAAGCGTTTACAAACGTAATCGATCGAGCGCCATAGGCGAGACAGGACAGCCAAATTTCTGGGCCCGCACTGCCGACCTCCTCCAGTTTCCATGGAAGAACCGATTCCGGCAGCGCGTCCACCGCCTGAGCCATATCCCGCACGCCATTGTCTCCGCCAAAAAACATAAGATCCACAGGATGGTCGCTTTGCTCCCGAAACGTCGCGATCAAACGACGTAATCGATTCAACTGGTCCGCGCGATGGGGATAGGCGTAACTCAATGCACCGGTGGGGCAAGCCGATGCACATGATCCCATCCCCTGACAAAGATGCGTCTCGACCGCGATCCTTTCACCGATCGAGCTCAGCGCGTCGGCCGGGCAGACGTCCAGACAGCGACGACAACCCACCACGCCGCGCGACCCATGGGCACAGATATCGGCGTTATAGAGAACATATCGCGGCTTTTCAAACTGGCCCCGAAGATCGGCAAGTGATTGACAGGCTTCGAGCAGAGCATCGTTATCCCCTTGTGGTGAGAAATAGCCCGCCGGCAATACTTCTGGGGTGAGCAAGGGCTCTCGAGACAGATCCAGCACGACATCAAAATAACCACTGGCCATTCCCATGGACTTTGCAATATCGATCTGCTGGGAATCGCGCATCAAGGTAATACTGAACTTACCCAAAAATCCCTCCAGAGCGCTCGGTCGACCAAAAACGATAGGTACGGACTGCTCTCCCACCATGCGCGAGTCCGTGGCGCCTGCCTCACCGCCATCAGATGCAACGATGACGCAACTCGGAATGGGATCCAACGCCTCAACAGTCTCAAGCGCGCTCGCGAGTGGGCCAATAACCGCCACCACAC
>JAYNKS010000177.1:1204-3780 GCA_038111345.1 Gammaproteobacteria bacterium
GCTGAACTAACAGAAACAAGCGAGGTGGGAGCGAGATCACCCTTTAAGGCCTCAGCAAGCGAGTGAATTCTCGCGGCACCCACATCAGATCGCGAAACCGGCTCAAAGCCTAGGAAATTTGTAACCGCGTCTGTCATTACTGTCTTTACCCTTTACCCTTTGTCCTGTTTTTTAGGTGACGTACGATCGTCGGTGTGGCGGATGAGTTCGTCCTCCGATGATGCTGGTGCGCCGATTCGCCCGGACCCACTCTCTTCCGGATCTAAAGCAGCCTCCCCGGATGGTATGGCCCGTCTATCCTCTGTCTGGTCAGATGCGGCTACTCGATCAGCATCTTGGGAAGGCGGCGCGCCCTCATCATTCGCCGCATCACTGGACTCTTCTTCAGATGCAGCCTCTTCGGCCTCGAGCACCTGCTCTTCCGTCAGCGCCTGCTCTTCCGTCAGCGCCTGCTCACGCTCAGCCGCTTCACGGGCTTTGCGCTCGAGCATTTCCTGCTGATGACGCATATCTGCGGTGATGATATCGCCCAAGGGCTCAAATGACGTGTAGTCGTCATCGTATTCACATAAGCCGTCGCGGATATTAAAAGCCGCGCCATGGAAAAGTTTTCGCAAGGCTACTTTGCGAAGTTTCTCGCTGACCTCAGGCGAGAGGAATCCACTGTAGTCATCATCCTCCCCCATGGACTCGATGGGAGGCATATCCTCATCGGTAAGCGGTTTGACGACCTCGGCAGGTGAATCAACCAGATCCGACCCCTCAGTTCCTGAGGTCTCGAGTTTTTCATCGAGGACCGTTTCGTGATCCAACTCCTCTTGACGCAATGCCTTACGTCTTGACCAACGACTCAGAAAGGATCCTTCAGGTTCACTCATTTTGCCTAATCCAAAGCCGCTTACTGATCGACGGGTCGCCGTAGCGGCTTCCAGCTGTTGTCTGCCCACTTCTGACGCGTGCGTTTGTGTTTTTTCTCCGGCATATAGTTTTCAAGCACCCAGCCTTCGACCCATTCGTAGATGGGCTGGGGTATGGGTAGATCAAAAACCGGCGTATCCACTTCTATATAGGAGGACATTTCGCTGTAGCTTAACGTCACCAATAGCGGCTTAAAACTATCGCCGCTCTCATCCTCTGCGCCCACCACAAATATGGCCGGCTTCGCTGCGGTGAGATTCGTGTAATAACTTTCTGCTTCATCAGCAAATAGCTCAACCGCATAACCCTCGTGGAGAAACTGCTCTTTTTCCTCGTCCCGATAAATGCTCGTGCATGCCAACGATCGGGAATCGCCCTCGAGCGGAAGAATCCCTACCGCGGACCAACTATCAACCATCCAGGGTTTGCCGGGATACGATCGTCGTTCGACAACAATGGAAACGGGAAATTGGTCTTTCATTAAGGGTTCTGGGGTTGCTTAAAGCCCAGCAAACGGTCACTATAACCGTCGCATCCGTACGAACTCAATAAGTCACTCACCGGAAACCATGTCGGCAAAAAGGGAAAACAGCACGATAGCTCATCGGCCTATCCTCTCAGATGAGGGTTTGGACCCCACCCGTCCTGTCAACGCTCGGGACGAATTTGGTGAGGAACGAGCGCTCAACATTGCCGGCGAGTATCCGCTCACCATAAAGGTTGATGATGCTGAGGTGGTGACGCTGATGACCCTTGGAACGTACCCGGAAAAGCTCACGCTGGGGTACCTTAGAAACCAGCGATTGATCGACGATATCTCGGAGATTGCAGAGGTCAAGGTCGATTGGGAGCGCGAGACCGTCGACGTGTTGACCTCGCACGGCGAGGGCATTGTTGATTTACACGAGAAGATCTCCAAACGAACCGTAACGAGTGGCTGTGGCCAGGGTACGATCTTCAGCTGCACGCTGGACAAACTTTACGATACCCGACTCCCCCGGGTGGAAGTCAAACAGTCCACGATCTATGCCCTCCTGAAAACGATCAACTCCTATAACGAGATCTACCGGGCGGCGGGGGCGGTTCACGGTTGTGCGCTGTGTGACGGCTCGAAGATTCTTCATTTTGTTGAAGACGTCGGCCGACACAACGCAACGGACACCATCGCTGGGGAGATGTGGCTGGAAAACATTTCGGGCAACGACAAGATTTTTTACACCACTGGACGGCTGACCTCCGAGATTGTGATGAAGGCGGCGCATATGGGAATCCCCGTCTTGGTCTCTCGATCCGGGATTACCTACATGGGGCTCGAACTTGCCCAAGATCTAGGTGTCACCATGGTGGCGCGCGCTAAAGGGCGTCACTTTCTCGTTTATAACGGGGAAGACACCGTCGTGTATGACGAGATACCGGAACAACGACCGGTACTCGCCGGTCGACAGATCGACTAATCAGCCGGCACGGCCTGATACCAGCCCGATGCCTCGACCAGCGCTACCTTGACGCCGTAGAGCCCGCTTAGCCGCGCCTCGGTAAGAACCTCCCTCTTCCGCCCGTCTGCCCAAATCTTTCCCTTGCTCATCAGGACCACCCGAGATACCTCGGGTGGTATCTCGTGGATATGGTGAGTGACCAGCACGAGCGTACGGCCCGAC
>JAYNKS010000178.1:0-732 GCA_038111345.1 Gammaproteobacteria bacterium
GAACTATCGGGCGGGAATATCCAGAAACTCATCCTTGCTCGGGTTTTGAGCAAGCGACCCCGCCTGATCATCGCTTCTCAGCCGACGCGTGGCCTGGATGTCGGAGCACAGTCGCAGGTTCATCAGCGACTGCTGGATGCCAAGCAATCGGGAGCGGCGGTATTTATTGTCAGTGAGGATCTGGAAGAATTGTTTGCGCTATGCGATCGTCTCCATGTGATATTTGAGGGAAGACTGTCTGAGTCGATCCCGATTGAACAGGCCAATATTGACGATATTGGTCTTATGATGACGGGCAAAGCATTTGGGAGTCCTGGCCGTGCGGCTTGAGCGCAGGCAAGGCGTTCCGATTGCCGTTCGGCTCGCACTGCCGCTCATCGCGATCGCAGTTGCGTTGGGGCTGTGCTCGTTTTTTTTGCTATGGGCCGGCACCAACGTGGGTCAGGCGTATCTTTCGCTCGCGAAAGGGGCGTTTGGGTCACGATTTGCCTTGACGGAAACGCTTACTCGGGCAACCCCGTTAATCTTTACCGGTCTCGCCGCGGCAGTGGCTTTTCGAGCCAAGCTTTGGAATATTGGCGCCGAGGGACAGCTTTACGTGGGCGCGATGGCGATTACGTTTTTTGGCACGGGCCTCGTCTCGTTGCCACCGGTCCTGATGGTTCCTTTTTTATTTCTCGTGGCGATCATTGCTGGGGGATTGCTGCTGCTTATTTCGACGGTTCTAAAGAC
>JAYNKS010000178.1:742-3731 GCA_038111345.1 Gammaproteobacteria bacterium
GTTGAGAGTGGATGAGGTCGTCACAACACTGCTTTTGAATTTTGTGGTGCTTTTGTTCGTGGATTACCTTTTGTTTGGCCCGTGGAAGGATCCGATGGCGCTGGGTTGGCCCCAGGCGGCTCGCATCGTTGAGGAGGGTCGGCTCGCGGGAATTGTCCCTCGATCGCGATTGCACACAGGGCTTCTGTTCGCGTTGGGTGCGGCATGCCTGGTGTGGATTCTGATGCGGTTTACACGATGGGGATTCGAAATCCGAGCAGTAGGTCACAACATTAAAGCAGCCCAGTTTTCTGGTATCCCCGTGAAGTGGGCGGTTATACGGACCGCGCTGCTGTCGGGTGGTCTGGCGGCGTGTGCCGGCGTGACCGAGGTCGCTGGCACCAAAGGCTATCTCACGGTCGATATATCGCCAGGTTTTGGCTACACCGGGATTGCCGTGGCCATGCTGGCAGGCTTGAATCCCTTGGGGGTTATCGCCGCCGCGATATTTTTTGCCGGTATCTACAACGGGGCAGATTCCATGAGTCGTGCCATGAACGTCTCGAATTACATTGCGGACGTGATTACGGCGACGGCCTTACTGACGATGCTGGTGTGCAGTTTGCTCGTGCATTATCGGTTACGGCGGGACTAGATCGTGGACATCATTGAGCTGATCTTTACGGTAGGTTTTTGGACGGCCGCGGTACGCATGGCTACCCCCTTGATTTTCGGCACTCTCGGTGAGCTGATCTGTGAGCGCGCCGGGGTACTGAATCTGGGTATCGAAGGCATTATGACCTTCGGCGCCATGATTGCCTGGATGTGGGTGTATCAGGGCGGGGATCTGTACTCAGCTATTTTGGTAGCCGCAGTTGCCGGAGCGGTCTTTGGGGTGCTTCACTCTGGGCTGACGGTTTATCTGGGTGTGTCCCAACATGTCTCGGGCATTGGGATTACCTTGCTTGCGTCGAGCGCCAGTTATTTCATCTTCAGGGTGATGCTGCCTAATGTCACAACCCCGCCAAAAATCGAATCGTTCGAACCGCTCGCGATTCCATTCCTAAGCGGGATACCGTTTATTGGCCCGGTGCTCTTTGAGCAGACCGTGATCACCTATTTCGCGTTTGTGTTGATACCTATGTTTTCGTATCTTCTGTACAGAACGCCCTTTGGATTGGCGGTGCGAATGGTCGGAGAGAATCCAATGGCGGTAGAGGCGCAAGGCATCGATGTATTAATGCTTAGAACCGTGGCGGTTGCGTTCGGGAGTGCATTAATGGCGATTGGCGGAGCGTTTTTGACCATCTCAGTATTTGATGCGTTTTATTTCGGGATGATCAATGGTCGGGGATGGATATGCGTGGCTCTGGTGATCTTTGCGTCCTGGAAGCCCGGTAAAGCGTTTCTGGGAACGATTCTGTTTGCGGGCTTCGATGCCCTGCAGATCAGGATCCAACAGGAATCCGGCATTGGGATTCCTTATCAGTTTTTTCTCATGCTACCGTATCTCTTGAGTATTGCGGCGCTCATCTTGATTTCGAGAAAAGCGGCTTATCCAAAGGCGCTTCTTGTTCCGTTCCGAAAAGGAGAGCGCTAATCGTGCAGTTATCAAACGGGCTAAGACCCTATACGGGAAGGTTCCATGCTTGATCTTTTGATTCGAGGGGCGTCTCTAAACGGCAGGGAAGGGCAATGGGATATCGCCTGCGCCAACGGCAAAATACTAGAGGTGGCACGTCGAGTGGATGGCTCAGCGGTCCGAGAGATTCAGGCGCAAGGTCAGCTGGTCTCGACCCCGTTTGTCGACAGCCACTTTCACATGGACGCGACGCTCACCTACGGGCGACCGCGCGTGAACCAGAGCGGGACCTTGCTTGAAGGGATCGCCTTGTGGAGTGAATTAAAACCCCATCTCACCTTTGACGACATTAAGGATAGGGCTCGGACGCTGTGTAGATGGTCGATAGCGAAGGGCAATCTAGCCATTCGCACCCACGTCGATATTTGCGACCCTACGCTGCTGGCGGTTCGGGCCTTAATTGAGGTCCGAGAGGAGATGCGTCCGTATCTCGATATCCAGCTGGTTGCTTTTCCGCAGGACGGATACTTCCGTTATCCAGATTCTGAAAAGTTGCTGTCCCAGGCGCTGGATCTCGGTGTGGATGTCGTGGGGGGTATTCCCCATTTCGAGCGGACGATGAGCGAGGGGGCTCGGTCGGTGACGGCGCTTTGCCAACTGGCAGCTGATCGCGGGCTTCTGGTTGATATGCACTGCGACGAAACGGATGATCCCATGTCCCGACACGTGGAGACGCTCGCATTTGAAACGCAACGCCTCGGCATGCAGGGGCGCGTATCCGGATCGCACCTCACATCGATGCACTCGATGGACAATTACTACGCCAGCAAACTGCTGGCGCTGATTCAGGAGGCGGACCTAACTGCGATCGCGAACCCGTTAATCAACATTACGATTCAGGGACGGATGGAGACATATCCCAAGCGCCGCGGAATGACGCGGGTGAAGGAGATGCTTGAGCGCGGGATTAACGTCGCCTTTGGGCACGACTGTGTCATGGATCCGTGGTACTCGTTTGGTAGTCATGACATGCTTGAGGTCGCGCAGATGGGGCTGCATGTAGGACAGATGACCGGCGTGGAACAGACCCTGAGCGTCTTTGATGCGGTAACGACGAATGCGGCCAGGGCGTTGCATCTTGAGGGGTATGGCCTCGAACCCGGTTGTCATGCAGATATGGTTATCCTGCAGGCCTCCGACGCTATAGAGGCTATTCGCTTACGGGCCAATCGTCTTTTTGTGATCCGACGTGGTCAGGTGCTCGCCAGCGCACCCGAACTGCTCACTGAAGTGACCTTGGGCGATGAAGTCAATTCGGTGGGTTTTCGCACGACTGAGCTGCCGACCTAGTGATCTTCGGCATCGTGCTGTAGATGGTCGGGGTGAGAGGATTTGAACCTCCGGCCCCTGCCTCCCGAAGACAGTGCT
>JAYNKS010000179.1:0-1283 GCA_038111345.1 Gammaproteobacteria bacterium
TCATTACTAGCGCGGCGGCACCGTCTGAAATCGAACTCGAGTTGGCGGGCGTGACGGTGCCCTCTTTTCGAAAGGCTGGGCGCAGGGTGGGAATCTTTTCAATATTGGCAGTCAGCGGCTGTTCATCCGTATCCACCTGACTGCTTTCGTTGCGATGAGTGACCGTGACGGGGGAAATTTCGCGGCGAAAGGCGCCGTTTTCGATCGCTTCCGTCGCGCGCGTAAGTGACTCAATGGCAAAGTCATCCTGGTCGGCGCGGCTGAACCGGTATCGTTGCGCGCAGTCCTCGGCAAAGTGCCCCATCAGCTTGCCAGGCTCGTAAGCATCTTCCAGCCCATCGACGAACATGTGGTCCAGTAATTCGCCGTTACCGAGGCGGTAGCCTGAGCGGGCTTTCTGCAGCAGGTAGGGCGCATTGCTCATGCTCTCCAGACCGCCGGTGACCACGATGCGAGCTGCTCCTGCCCGGATGGCATCATGACCCAGCATGGTCGCTTTCATGCCAGAGCCACACATCTTGTTTACCGTTGTGCAGGGCGTGCCCAGCGGAAGTCCGCCGCCGAGAGCGGCCTGGCGTGCCGGAGCTTGCCGTAGGCCGGCGGGTAGAACGCAACCCATGAGAACCTCCTCAACAGACTCAGGCTTGAGTGCACAGCGCTCGAGCGCTGCCGAGATAGCCACGGCGCCAAGCTCGGTGGCGCTTACTGACGCCAACCTGCCCTGAAAGGAGCCGATAGGCGTGCGCGCGGCAGCGGTGATTACGATCGGGTCATCGGACATAATCGGCTCCTAGGTGCTTTCCTTGAAGAGTTCACGACCAATTAGCATCCGGCGAATTTCGCTTGTGCCGGCACCAATCTCGTAAAGTTTGGCGTCACGCAGTATCCGGCCCGGGGCATGTTCGTTGATGTACCCCGCCCCGCCCAAAATCTGGATGGCGTTGAGCGCCATCTGGGTCGCCCGTTCGGCGCTGTATAAAATCGCACCCGCTGCATCCTTACGGCTTGTTTGTCCCCGGTCGCAGGCACTGGCCACCGCATACACATAGGCGCGGCAGGCGTTAAATTCGGTATACATGTCGGCGAGTTTGGCCTGCACCATTTGAAAGGTTCCAATCGGTTGCCCGAATTGTTCGCGGTCATGAACATAGGGCAGCACCACGTCCAGGCACGCCTGCATGAGACCCAGCGGACCCCCGGACAGAACGACGCGTTCGTAGTCGAGCCCACTCATCAGAACTGCAACGCCCGCGTTTTCTTGCCCCAGGATCTGACTCGGGTGT
>JAYNKS010000179.1:1293-3694 GCA_038111345.1 Gammaproteobacteria bacterium
ATGAGCTCGCAGGTGTTTGAGCCGCACATCCCGAGCTTGTCGAGTTTGGGCCCCGTGGAGAACCCGGGAGAATCCTTTTCGATCAGAAACGCGGTGATCCCATGGGCGCCGGCCTCGGGGTCAGTCTTGGCATAGACCACCAGGGTATCTGCATCGGGCCCGTTGGTAATCCACATTTTGCTGCCGTTGAGAATGAAGCGATCTTTTATTTTTTTTGCCCGCAGTCGCAGGCTGACCACGTCAGAACCAGCGCTGTGCTCACTCATGGCCAAGGCGCCTATGTGGTGCCCGCTAATCAGCTTCGGAAGGTATTTTTCTTTCTGCTCGTCTGATCCGTTTCGGTAGATCTGGTTAACGCATAGATTGGAGTGTGCACCGTAAGAGAGGGCGACAGCGCCGCTCGCCCGGCTGATCTCTTCCATCGCAACGGTGTGTTCGAGATAGCCCATGCCGGAACCGCCATACTGGGGATCGACGGTTATTCCCAGCAAACCAAGATCCCCGAACTTTCGCCAAAGATCGGCAGGAAAATTGTTTTCAGAATCAATGGCGGCTGCCCGACCGGCGATCTCACGGACCGCAAAGTCGCTAACCGTAGTTCGAAGCAGGTCGACCGCCTCGCCGTGATTGAACTGAAGTCCTGTCGAGAACTGAATAGGTGAATTCATAGCTGGGTGACCCAAAAATCTAGGGAGATTCTAGATTGACGTTTACGTAAACGTCAATCTAATCCTTCCTCGGCCGTACGTTCTGGTTCTGTCGGTAGCCCGGGGTGCATTGCCTTGCAGGGGGGTAAATGGGCTATTTTTCCGATTTATCTCGCCAGCCCCTTCGGCTGAGTGGGTTTCCGGCGTTAGAGTCTGATGCGATATGACAACGACCTATCCAACCGGCGTTGGCCGACTACCGACCAAGCGCGGTTATGAGCTCGCTTTCCAGGCGCAGCCCGGGCGCTTGCCTTGGGTGGTCTTTCTTGGTGGTTTTCGATCCGACATGGAGGGCACCAAGGCGCAGTACCTTGCCTCATGGTGTAAGACCCGTGATCAGGCCTTTTTGCGTTTTGATTATTCCGGTCACGGGCAATCCGAGGGGCGCTTCGAAGCGGGGTCGATCAGTCTTTGGACACAGGATGCGCTTGATGTGCTCGGCGTCCTGAGCGGGGAGCAATGCGTGTTGGTTGGTTCGAGTATGGGCGGCTGGATCATGCTACGCGTCGCGCTGACGTTGCTTGATCAGGTGACGGGGCTGGTCGGGATCGCGGCCGCTCCTGATTTCACAAGGGATCTTCTCCTTCGGGATTTATCGGAAGCGCAGCGGGAACAAATACGGCAAGCGGGTAGCGTTCATTTGAGCAGCGCCTATGATCCTGAGGGGTTTACATTGACAAGCGAATTTCTGGAGGACGGCGAAAAATGCTGTCTTTTGGATCAACCGATTTCTATCGAGTGCCCTGTCCGTCTGATGCAAGGTGTTAAGGATGAGGAGGTTCCGTGGGAGACCGCGCTCAAACTGTCCGCTACACTCACGGGACAGGATGTCAGCGTGCAATTGCTCAAAGACGGTGACCATCGGCTTTCACAACCCCGGCAGTTGGCCCTGATCGGGCAAACGCTGGAGGCGATGCTCGGCATCAAAGATAAAACCCAACATGCATGAACTCATTGAAAAGATAAAAGACGAAGGTGAGCACGTTGGCGGCGGGATAGTCAAAGTCGACAGTTTTCTCAATCACCAGGTCGACCCGGGTCTCACCGAGCGAATGGCTATCGAGATAGCGGATCGTCTACGTGCAGCCGGTATCGGCGAGATCACTCGGGTGTTGACTGCGGAAGTGAGCGGGATTCCGGTCGCTTTGCATGTAGCTGCCCAGTTCGGGGCGCGATTGCTTTATGCGCGAAAGAGTCAGTCTCGGACCATGACCGGAACCTACTATGTGGCCGAAGCGGTTAGCAGAACCCGCGGTACCGTCTCGGATCTCATGGTGGATAGGCGCTTCCTCGGCGACAGCGATGAGGTCCTGATCATCGATGATTTTCTCGCAACGGGAGCAACGCTCAGCGCGTTGTCTTCGCTTGTTGCCGAGAGTGGGGCACAGCTGCAGGGTATTGCGTGTGTTATCGAAAAACCTGCCGAGCAAGGCCGCGAGGTGTTGTCGCACTTGCGTGTGCCCATTATCACGCTTGCCAAGATTCTGTTTGATGATAACGAGCTTCGCGTAATCGAATAGGGATTAATGACGCCACCTTTGTACGGTCGAATCTATGCGCTCGTGGAGGAGGTTCCCCGTGGACAGGTGGCGACGTATGGGCAGATCGCCAAGCTAGCGGGATGTTCTGCCCGCCAGGTGGGCTATGCCATGGCGGCTGCCGGGAGTTTTGGTTTGGCATACACGTTCCAGCAC
>JAYNKS010000180.1:0-1357 GCA_038111345.1 Gammaproteobacteria bacterium
GCCTTGAAGATGGGCGAGAGCGCGGTGCCCCAGTCCACCGTAGCAAGCCAGCCGGCGTTACAGTGCGTCAGCACGTGCACGGTCGCGCCTGATCGATCTTCGGACAGCGACCGAATCAGTTCAAGGCCATGATCACCAATTGCGCTGTTGAGGTCGACGTCCTCGTCACATATCTGCTGGGCCAGCTCGCGGGCTTTCGCCTCGCGCTGCGTTGTCGGTGCGGCAAGCAGGATGGGCATCATCCGCTGCACCGCCCATCGCAGGTTTACCGCCGTGGGACGCGAGGCGAGCAGTGCCTTGGCGCGGTCTTTCAGCGCCTGATCAGACCCGTCTTGGGCGCACGCGAGATAAAGTCCACAGGCTGCGGTGGCGCCGATCAGCGGGGCGCCACGAACGATCATGTTATGAATCGCATCCGCCGCCTGCTCGGCCGTGGTCAAGACGCGGGTTTCAAAGCAAAAAGGTAGTCGGGTCTGATCGATGACATGCACTTTGGCCTGATCGGGATCAAGCCAAATCGATCGATAGGGGATCCCGTCGACCTGCATCGATGTTTTTACTTATGGGTCCAGCGTGGCGCCCGCTTTTCAGCAAACGCAGACATGCCTTCCTTCTGATCCTCAGTTGCGAATAGCGACTGGAACAAGACGCGCTCTGCGGATACGCCTTCAGCCAGGGTGGTCTCATACGCCTTATTCACAGCGCTCTTGGCCATCATCACGGAGGGCCGTGACAGTGAGGCGATCGATTGGGCGGTTTTGATTGCCTCTTCCAAGAGGTCCGCAGCGGGAAGGACTCGGCTCACCAGCCCTGCGCGCTCGGCTTCGGCAGCATCCATCATTCTTCCCGTGAGACACATCTCCATCGCCTTGGACTTGCCTACAAACCGGGTCAGGCGCTGGGTACCGCCCGCTCCAGGGATAATGCCGATCTTTATTTCTGGTTGACCAAACTTGGCATTATCGGCGGCCAGAATAAAGTCACACATCATGGCGAGTTCGCAGCCACCCCCAAGCGCGTAGCCGGCCACAGCCGCGATGACGGGTTTGCGACACTCGGTCACGCGCTCCCAGTTGCGACCAATAAAATTGCCGAGATACACGTCCATGTAGGTTCGATCTTTCATGCCTTTAATGTCGGCGCCGGCAGCAAACGCTTTTTCGCTGCCGGTAATCACGACGGCGCCGATGGCATCGTTGGTCTCGAAGTCATTGAGAGCCTGACCCAGCTCATCCATTAGATCGTCGGATAACGCGTTCAGGGCCTCTGGTCGATTGAGGGTAATCAGGCCGACATTTTCGCGTGTCGCGCTGATTATGTATTGATAACTCATGGTGATTCCTTTGGCAAAAATATA
>JAYNKS010000180.1:1483-3671 GCA_038111345.1 Gammaproteobacteria bacterium
TCGGTTGGTGAGCGGATATTCAGACAGCGCCCGGAGATCCGGGGAATCTTAAATCGGAGACGACAATGGTTGAGGCACAAGACGGACGCTATCAAACGGTCTATCGGCGCTCACTGCTTGACCGAGAGACGTTTTGGGCAAGTGCTGCGGAGGCGATCCAATGGGATAAACCGTGGGAGCGGGTTCTGGACGACTCGAATCCTCCGGATTATCGCTGGTTTGTTGGCGGGCAGCTTAATACCTGTCGGAACGCGCTGGACGTGCACGTGGAATCAGGCCGTGGCGAGCAGGCGGCGCTTATTTACGATTCGGCGGTGACAGGTAGAAAAAAGACGTTCACGTTTAAAACTCTGCGAGACGAGGTGGCGTTGTTTGCGGGCGTCCTGGCCGATCAGGGTGTTCGCAAGGGCGACCGGGTCATTATCTATATGCCGATGGTGCCAGAAGCGGTGATCGCGATGCTCGCGTGTGCACGTTTGGGCGCGGTGCACTCGGTGGTATTTGGCGGATTTGCGGCGAACGAGCTCGCGGTCCGAATTGATGACGCGACACCGCGTGTGATGGTCAGCGCATCATGTGGAATCGAGCCAGGCCGGGTGGTGGAGTACAAACCGCTTCTTGATGAGGCGATACAGCTCGCGCAGCACAAGCCTGAGCGCTGCGTCATCTTGCAGCGCGAGCAGGCGCAGGCAGCGATGGTCGAGGGCCGAGACGTTGACTGGGTCGAAGCCCGAGCAGTTGCCAAACCGCATGATTGCGTCTCTGTGAAGGCGACTGATCCGCTCTATATTCTTTATACCTCAGGCACGACCGGCCAACCCAAAGGCGTGGTGCGTGATAACGGCGGACACGCGGTAGCGCTCAAGTGGACCATGCAGAACATTTACGGGGTGAGTCCCGGCGAGACGTTCTGGGCTGCCTCGGATGTGGGTTGGGTCGTTGGGCACTCCTACATTGTGTACGCGCCCTTGCTTGCTGGTAATGCAACCGTTCTTTATGAAGGCAAACCGGTAGGGACCCCGGACCCGGGCGCCTTCTGGCGGGTGATCAATGAACACAAAGTGAGCGTTCTTTTTACCGCCCCGACCGCATTTCGGGCGATAAAAAAGGAAGATCCTAAAGGCGAACATATCGAGCGATACGATCTCGATTCCCTTCGGACGCTTTTTCTGGCGGGCGAGCGCACAGACCCTGATACCCTGCACTGGGCCGAGGACAAGCTTGGCGTGCCGGTCATTGATCATTGGTGGCAAACCGAGACCGGATGGTCCATTGCGGCAAACTGTGTAGGCATTGAACGATTGCCGATCCGGGATGGCTCGCCATCGTTCGCGGTGCCGGGATGGGATCTTTGCGTGCTTGATGAAAACGGCAAGGAGGCGGATCGGGGGCAGATTGGTACCTTGGCCGTGAAATTGCCGTTACCGCCTGGAGCTTTTCCCACGTTGTGGAACGCACGGCAACGATACCTCGACTCGTATATGACGACTTTTCCCGGCTACTACAACACCTCCGATGCGGGCATCATCGATGCCGATGGTTATGTCTATGTGATGTCGCGAACTGATGACATCATCAACGTGGCTGGCCATCGGTTGTCGACGGGCGCGATGGAGGAAGTGTTGTCGGATCACCCGGATGTGGCGGAGTGCGCGGTGACTGGAGTTGCCGATGCATTAAAGGGGCAGGTGCCTCTTGGGTTTCTGGTGCTTAGTGCTGGATGTGACCGGGCGTATGCGGATATCTGTGCGGAGGTGGTGGCCTTGGTCCGCGATCGTATCGGTCCGGTTGCGGCCTTTAAACAGGCTCTGGTCGTGAAACGCCTACCGAAGACGCGCTCGGGAAAGGTCTTACGGGGAACGATGCGGGCGATAGCCGACGGTCAGGACTGGAAGATGCCGGCGACGATTGATGACCCTGCGATTCTTGATGAGATTACTGAATCGCTTGCGGCCATTGGCTATCCACGGAACTGAGCATTTGCATGACTGATTTATCCAAAAAACCTGATCTCAGTGACTGGCAACGACGCGCTCAGGATGAGCTGAAAGGTGCGGACCCCGACACGCTGTCATGGTCGACGCCAGAAGGCATCACAATAAAGCCGCTGTATACGGCAGAGGATCTTGAGGCGCTAGAGCACCACACCGGACTGCCTGGTTTTGCCCCCTATGTACGCGGACCCAAG
>JAYNKS010000181.1:0-3652 GCA_038111345.1 Gammaproteobacteria bacterium
CTAAATTCCCTGTTATTTTTTTTTGGAAGCCAAACCGACAGAAAAAAGAGCGGCCTGCGGTTGCCATAACCCTCGGGACACCCCTCCAACACCAATCGCAGGCCCAATGTTCTCGGTCGCAAAAACGACCGGGACGACTCGTGTGCGGATGCGATCGGTATCACTCTCGCTCGCACCGGCGCCGGAGGCTAAGAGAGCGCACACACCAGCGCAAAACAGACGCCGCCGTTGCTCTCCTAGGCCGGTCTTCAAGACAGATAGCATCTCTGCATAGCGTTAAGGCTTTGTCAGGGCAGGAAGGTCGCCATTTAAGCCGACGGCATGACGCATGATGATGGTCTTAATCCAAGCGCTATGATTGGTTATATCTAGACCCATTCCTCTAACGCGCGCTGCTGCTTCAGATGTTGAACCAAAGAGCCGATGAAAGCCCTCGATGGCCTCAATGATCAAGGCGTTTTCACCGCGTCGCCACCGCTCATAGCGCCTCAGAACCGATCGGCACGCAAAATCACGATTTTCAGACGCCGCAGCAAGAATCACTTCGGCGAGTCCCGCGGCATCGGCGAAGCCTTGATTGGCGCCCAAGCCCGCGAGCGGGTGGACCGTGTGGGCCGCATCGCCAATCAATGCCACGCGGTCTCCAATGTAGGTGTTGGCATGGCGTCTTTGCAGCGGAAAACTTATTCTCGGGCTCACTATCTGAATCTGCCCCAGTCTTTGGTCAAACGCTTTTTCAAGCGCCTTGCCGAAAGCCGAATCATCGAGTTTCAGTAAATCAGGTGCACGGTCGTTTGGAACGGACCACACGATTGAGCATCGTCCGTTGGCAAGCGGTAGAAAAGCAAGCGGCCCATCGGATAAAAAGCGCTGCCTCGCGCTGTTACCATGATGCTCAGAGGGCGTTACGGTCGCCACGACAGCGGTTTGACCGTAATCGGTGTCCGTCATGCTGATCTTTGCGAGTTGTCGAAGCGTCGAGAGGGGGCCGTCGGCGCCAACAATAAGTCGCGTATTTAACTGGTTCCCATTTGCAAGGGTGACACGGATCCCTTCATCTGAATGCTCAAGGTCATTAATCGCTTGATTGAAAAAAATGCTGTGAGTTGTGGATCCCTCAAGTTCTTGATGAAGTGCAAGCCGAAGCGCGCGATTGCTGACGATGTGCCCCAGTGCCGGGAGACCGAGATCGGCGGCGTCAAATCGAATGGAGCCGGCACTGCCGGCATCCCAAGTCTCGACCGTTTCGAAAGGCGTCTTTGAGTGATCGGAGAGGTTGTCCCAAACTCCAAGTCTTATCAGCATCTGCTGGGACGCGAGATTAACGGCGCTGACTCGTTCAGGTGTTGCCGGCGTATCCGCGGGCGGATCTTCGCTCTCAATCAGCGTCACGCTGAGTCCAGAGCGAGCCAGTGCAAGCGCAAAGGCGCTGCCCATCAGTCCAGCCCCACTGATCAGCACGTCGCAATCGACAGCGGAAGAGCGGTTTAGCTTCACGCGCTTTCGAGCGACAGGCCCCGCGCCAAACGGGGTAGGGGGCCTGCGATTCCGACGGTTCGCTTGAGGAGAAGCGTTTTGGCGGCAGGGCAGAGCTCAATCAGGTTTAACCCGATGTTTCGGGCTGCGCTTAGTCCAGGAAACTCATTAGCAAAAATCTGCAGCAGACCGTCTGTGAAGCGAGAAACACGACGAGTCTGCCTCTCGCGGGTCCTAGCATACGCCCGAAGGACAGCCGTATCACCGATATCGTCTCCCGCCCGCAAGGCGTTCGCCAGCTGCTCGGCAAGCTCAGCCACATCGCGAAGACCAAGATTGAATCCTTGACCGGCGACGGGGTGCACCCGATGGGCGCTGTTGCCTATCGCGACGCAGCGCTCAGAGATGGGTGAGGATAGGATGGATCGACTCAGGGGATAAACGCGACGACCCTCGCAGCGGGCGAAATGTCCCGCACGGTCACCAAAGGTATCTTGCAATGCGCTCAAGAAGGCGGTGGGATCGCAATCCACCAGTTGTTGAGCGCGTTGTTCAGGAAGCGTCCAAGCAAGGGCGAACCGCTCGTCTTTGAGCGGTAGTAACGCAAGGGGGCCGTGCTCCGTAAACCGCTCAAACGCGGTACCGTCATGCGGTCGATCCACCCCAATAATGCCGATCAGCGCCTGCTCGGAGTAGGACCGAGTTGTCTTTTCCCAGTTCGGCCCTTGTGTGAGCGAGGAGCGCCCGCCGTCGGCAATGACCACGAGGTCGGTATCTATCACGCCGATTGTGCTGCCCACTCGCGCCGCTTTTGCTTGGGGTTCGATGTCGATCTGCATGGCCGAGGCGGGACAGTGGTATTCGATAGAAGAGCTTTGCTGAAGCCGGCGGGTCAACGCTTTGCCTAGCACTCGGGTGGGCACGACATAACCCAACGCGTCGGTTCCAATTTGTTGCCGATCGAGTCGGGTGAAGCCGGCATGACCGCGATTGGAGACGTGGATTCTGCGAATGGGGCCGGCTTGCATCTCGATGCCTTGCCAGATGCCAATGGCGTCAAATATCCGGCGGGAGCCATAGGTCAGCGCGATGGTGCGCTCATCGAAACTCGGCTGATGATCGCTGTCCAGCGGCGCTTCTTCGAGTACGGCGATCTTCAGACCTAAAGGCTCCAGTGCGCAGGCAAGGCTGGCGCCCACCAACCCTCCGCCGATGAGGGTGAGCCTTTGAGTCATGGGTTTAATGCACCGACGCCATTAGCGCTTCGATGGCGTCGGGCGCTTTCGGCGCTTCGTGAGTCAACACCTCGGGTACTTCTCGGGTCACCAGAACATCATCTTCAATTCGAATGCCGATGCCTTGCCACTCGGTGGGATACCCTCGCTTCGCGGGGATGTAGATGCCAGGCTCAACCGTTAGCACCATCCCTGGCTCCAGCATCCGCCACGTATCATCGACCCGATACTCTCCGACGTCATGCACGTCCATTCCAAGCCAATGACTGGTTCGGTGAACAAAAAATTTCCGATAGCTCCCGCTCTCGATGATGCTTTCAAGGCTGCCTCTCAGCAGTTTGAGATCCTTGAGTCCGGCGGCAATGGTTTTTACGGCAGCTTCGTGCGGGCTGTTGAAATGGGCGCCTGGCCGCACCTGATCAATTGCGGCGAGCTGGGCCTCCAGCACAATCTCGTAAATGGCACGTTGGCGTGCCGAGAATTTCCCGCTCACCGGGAAGGTCCGGGTGATGTCGGCACAGTAACAGTCGACCTCTGCACCGGCGTCAATAAGGAGCAAATCGCCTTTGCGCAGCCGATCCCGGTTTTGTATGTAATGCAGCACGCAGGCATTGGCGCCGCCCGCAACGATAGAAGGGTATGCGGGATACTGCGCGCCGCCTTTTCGAAACGCGTATTCGATTTCGGCTTCGATTTCATACTCGAATCGGCCGGGCTTGCATTGCATCATGGCGCGCTGGTGAGCCTTGGCAGAGACCGAGGCCGCTTTTCGCATGGTCTTTAATTCAGAGGCTCGCTTGATGAGACGCGACTCATGCAGGAGGTAGCCAAGATCTACCAGTTCGCCGGGCACGCTTATGCCCGTGCGTTTTCGTGTGCGAACGTCATTCAACCAATTGAGCAACTCTTTATCGAAGTCGGGATAACGCCCGAGATTGCAG
>JAYNKS010000182.1:0-3647 GCA_038111345.1 Gammaproteobacteria bacterium
GTGTAAGTCTTTGTCTCTGACTTACCACACAACAAAACTATTCCACAGTGACCGACTTTGCCAGGTTGCGGGGTTTATCGACATCGGTGCCTTTGATCAGCGCCACGTGGTAGGAGAGCAATTGCAATGGCACGGAGTAAATAATTGGAGCAATCGCGCTATCCACTGGTGCCACAGGCAGAATCCTGACGTCTTCGCTCTCAACAAACCCAGCGTGCGGATCGGCGAATAAATAAAGCTTGCCACCGCGGGCACGCACTTCCTCGAGGTTAGATTTCAGTTTTTCGATCAGGGCATCGTTTGGGGCGACGGCAACAACCGGCATCCGGTCATCAACCAAGGCCAGGGGGCCGTGCTTGAGCTCTCCAGCAGGATAGGCCTCCGCATGGATATAGGAGATCTCTTTAAGTTTCAGCGCTCCTTCCATCGCGATAGGGAAATGCACCCCTCGACCCAAAAAGAGCGCATGCTCTTTATCACCGAATACGCTCGCCATCTTGGCGATCTCATCTTCCATCTTGAGCACCGCATCGAGGGCGGCAGGCAAGGTTCGTATCTGCTTCACGACATGAGACTCAAAGCCTTCGTCGAACCCACGTCGACGGGCCAACACCAGCGCCATGAGCAAAAGGCCTGCGAGGGCGCTGACAAAGGTTTTGGTCGAAGCCACGCCGATCTCAGGGCCGCAGTGAGTCATCAGCGCCAGATCCGACTCACGAACCAGTGAGGATTCCGGCACGTTACAGATCACCAGCGACCCCGCAATTCCGTGGCGCTTGGCCTCTTCCAGCGCGGCCAGAGTGTCTGCCGTTTCGCCCGACTGGGAAATCGTGACAATGAGCGTGCCCTCTTGGTGGGCGTGTCGTCGATAGCGGTACTCACTCGCCACCTCGATCTCGCACGGCACACCGACGTACTCGAGCCAGTGCTGAGCAACCAGGCCCGCGTGATAGCTGGTGCCACAAGCGATGATCTGTACGCGCTTGGTAGCACCAAATATCTCACCGGCACGCGCGCCGAACGACTCCTCAAGCACGTGGTCGCCAAGCAGTCGCCCCTCAAGGGTGTCCGCGATCGCACGGGGCTGCTCGTGAATCTCTTTTTGCATGAAATGGCGATACTCACCAAGCTCAACGCCCGCACCTGATTGCGCGCTGGTGTGTATCGGCCGCTCAACAGACGCACCGTTCATATCTCGGATAACCACTTGCGCGCCCTGAATATCCACAAGGTCTCCGTTTTCGAGCACCTGATAATCGCGGGTAACAGATAAGAGGGCGGTAATGTCCGACGCCACAAAATTTTCGTTTTCGGCTCGACCCAGCAACAACGGCGGGCCCTGCCGGGCGGCGACCAACCGATTCGGCTCACCCGAGTGCACCACGGCAAGCGAGTAACTGCCTTCAAGATCGGTCATAGTTGCTCGCACCGCCTCGGCAAGATCCATACCTTTCTGCAGATGAAGATAAATCTGATGCACGACGACCTCGGTATCCGTTTCCGAGGTGAAGTTAAGACCAGCCTGACGTTGGGTTTCGCGCAACGCGTGATGATTTTCGACGATTCCGTTGCAAACGAGCGCAAGCGTGTTGTTGCAGATGTGCGGATGTGCGTTTGGCTCTGTCACGCCACCGTGAGTCGCCCATCGGGTATGCGCAATGCCTGTGCTGCCAGCTAAGGGCGCGCGCGCCAGCGCCTGCTCAAGCTCTGTCACTTTACCGACGGTGCGGGCGCGCTCCAGTTCACCGACCCCATTAATCACCACGACGCCTGCCGAGTCGTAGCCTCGATACTCAAGGCGCCTCAGGCCTTCAATCAAAAAGCCTGTCGCCTCAATGTTTCGAACCGCGCCGACAATACCGCACATAAGGCCTTACCTAATTGAAAGGATCAGTCGCCCGCAGCGATCACTGGGCGTTTTCACCTTTTTTGGATTTTTTTTCAGGACGCTGCCAATCCTCGCGCACCGTTTGATCCGCGCGCGTCACAACAAGCTGGCCCGGCGCCACATCGCGATTGATTGCCGAGCCCGCACCCACCGTCGCACCTTTGCCCACCGTCACCGGAGCCACGAGAGCGCTATTTGAGCCGATGAAGGCGTCGTCTTCAATGGTCGTCTGGTGTTTGTTGGCACCGTCGTAATTGCAGGTGATCACCCCCGCGCCGATATTCACTCTGTCGCCAACGTGGGCATCGCCCACATAAGCGAGGTGGTTGGCTTTACTGTCAGCGCCGATGACCGCGTTTTTCGTTTCAACAAAATTGCCTATCCGGGCGTGTTCTGCCAAATCGGTTCCCGGGCGCACTCGGGCAAACGGACCCACTGAGCAATGATGGGCGATTCGGGCGCCCTCGACCACGCTATTGGCGCGAATCTCGACATGGTCTCCCAGCACGCTGTCGGTGATCTGGCAGTTGGGTCCAATCGAGACATGGTCTCCCAGTTCAACATCGCCGCCTATCACTACGTTGATATCCACTCGACAGTCCTGGCCACAGGTCAGCCGCCCTCTCAGATCGAAACGGGCCGGATCCTCAATCGTCAGGCCGGCCTCCATCAGCCTGTCCGCCTGACGGCGCTGGAAAATGCGCTCCGCTTTCGCGAGCTCCGAGCGGCTGTTCACACCTACAACCTCGGTAGGGTCAGAACAGATAACGGAGGCCACCGGCGTATTGGACGCCACAGCCTGAGCGACGACATCGGTGAGGTAGTACTCGCCCTGCGCATTTTGATTCTGGATGCCGTCGAGCCAGCCCTTGAGCTCTTCAGCAGAGGCGGCCATAAAGCCGGTATTTACCTCGCCTATTCTGCGCTGTTCATCGGTCGCGTCCGCCTCCTCGACGATCAAGCGCACCTCGCCTTGCTCATCTCTCAGGATACGTCCGTAGCCGGTTGGGTTATCCAGATGAGCGGTCAGCAGTCCCAGGTGACCCGATTGGGCCTCGCGAACAAGCCGTTGAAGGGTGGCCAACTTAATGAGGGGAACGTCACCATACAAGACCAGCACACAGGCGCCATCCGGAACGTGTGGCATCGCCTGCATAACGGCATGAGCCGTTCCCAGCTGACTGACTTGCTCCACCCAATGAAGTGAGGGAGAACCGGATACGGCCTCGCGGATGGCCTGCGCACCATGTCCGACCACGACGTGGATATGATCAGGAGACAGTTGCTCCGCCGTGCTCACCACATGCTCCAGCATCGCTCGCCCGGCAAGCGGGTGCAGCACTTTCGGCAGCGTTGAGCGCATGCGGGTGCCTTTGCCCGCTGCTAGCACAATGACGTGAAGGGTCATGGGCGGAATATTACTGCAAGGGATTTGCGGATACGACGCGTCCCGTGACGCCCGTCCGTAAGAGGCCGGAGGCGCAGCGGCTAGGCGCGGCCCTTGGATCGAAGCTTCTGGATAGCGCGCAGTTGTGCTGCCGCCTGAATGAGTTCAGCTTTCG
This sequence comes from Gammaproteobacteria bacterium, assembly GCA_038111345.1. GTDB lineage: Bacteria > Pseudomonadota > Gammaproteobacteria > Arenicellales > UBA868 > UBA868. The sequence continues at coordinate 3,451 of JAYNKS010000182.1, forward strand.
CCTTGGCGAGATCCATATCCGTATTGCGATCACTCATCGCCTGCTCAGCCCGCTTCTGTGCCTCAAGGGCGGCGGACTCGTCCAGATCAGCGGCTCGCAAGGCCGTATCCGACAGCACCGTGACCACGTGCCCTTGTACTTCAAGAATAACGCCGCTGATAAAAAAGAACTGCTCTTCTCAGGACTCCAGCTGCACA
>JAYNKS010000183.1:0-1837 GCA_038111345.1 Gammaproteobacteria bacterium
CTCCCGCCGATCCGACTATCCGCTTCGAGCAGCACAAAAGTCAGGGCAGACTGCTCGAGCGCGTGAGCAGCAGCCAATCCTGCCGCACCGGCGCCAATAATGGCAACGTCTACGCTGGCGCTCACGCTGGGGCTAGACGAGTTTTCTGCCGTCGATCAGGTGGTCACCGGATCACGCGGAAAGAGAACGGGGAACAAATCACCCCCAAAAGGATCGCCGTGACGGTATTTTAGGTCTGGAAAAAATGGCGACGTCTTGCCCGGACGTTCAGCAAAGCGCGCATCGTCGCCCACCCATCGAATGGACGTCGCCCGACGTCGGACCGCCGATGGATTGGCTGACGCGCCGTGCAGCGTTCGAAAATGAAAGGCAATGGCATCACCTGGCTCGGTCGACCACGATTTGATATTGAGCTCGGCGCGATGGGCATCAATGTCCGGTACCGTTTCGGAAAGGTCTTGCGGGTACAAGTCTGTGCCGTCAAAACGCTTTGGTCTAAACGCTTTACCCCAGCGATGGGATCCGCCCACAAATTCAGCGCTGCGTTCCTTCGGCACCGGGTCCAAGGGCAGCCAAAAGCTGACGGACTGGTCACCGTCGACAATATAGTAGGGTTGATCCTGATGCCAGGGAGTGCGGACGGTATTGCCGGGCTCTTTGACCAGCACATGGTCATGAAAAATACGCGCCGAGCGGGATCCCATCAATCGAGCAGCGATTTCTGCCATGGGAGATTCCACGACAAGCGCGCGATAACCAGCGAATGAGGACCACACACAGTAGTCCTGAAAAAATTCGCTCGAGCGATCGTCTTCCGAACGATAGGTCCGCTCTCGCCAACTGGGCTGGCGCTTGTTCTCTTCGATGGCTTCTCGAACGCCTTGCACCCAAGGCTCGAAAAGACCACGGATAACCACGGCGCCGTCTTCCTGAAATTCCTGAACGGTTTCGTGGGGAATTAACGACTGGCTCATTGGCGTCCGGTACGCGACGTTGGTCTTCACAGAGCGCTAGTCTAACGTAGCGCTCAGGCGGCCAGCCGATGAGGCCATTCTGGGGCGATGGACACCCCGCAGTGACGCACGCAAAAACCTTTGCCCTTTCTTATCGTTTGAAACCCGGCGTCGGCTGAACAGATAAGGTAGGGATAGGTATCAACAGCAAAGCGGATCGCCTGCTTTGTGCCAGGCAATCAACCTGCGCCGGACGCGCAAATCACGAAGCAATTCGACACGTCCGGGCAGGCCACACCATTTACACCGGCGTCAGCTGTGGAAATCGCGCGCCAGGGCAGTGCTCACGTCGGCGGTTACTTCGGTGACATAGTCGTATTGCGGATGATCGATGCCGAATTTAACCGAGCGCCCGTTACCAAAACCCTCGATATCTTCAGGCGTCAATTCAAAACGCAAAAAATGCACGGCCGAGGTTTTATCGCTCGTCTCCCGCTCAAGATCCTCATTGGCAATGGGGTACACCCGCTCGTTATCCCCAACCTGCAGCCAGAGCGACTTCTCGATACCCAACAGCTTTGATAACGCAGCCTTTCGCTGCTCCACATCCGGATACTCCAACATAAAGGTTGCTTTCAGATTCTGTCCGTCGGGGATCAGCGGGTTATACGCGTCCAACTCTTCCTGAATCTGATCCGCTTCGAAAATTTTCTCGATGCGGAGCATCTCCTGAATCTGGTACTGCATCGTGAGCGCGTCCTCAAAATAAAGCGTAGCGTGAGGTCCAATACCCACGCGACGATGCGCCTTGTGCTCCAGCACCCGAGTCCGAAAAGCCGGTCGCTCAGTTGAATATTTCTCGAGCGAAAAAAGATCTTCACGTG
>JAYNKS010000183.1:1847-3638 GCA_038111345.1 Gammaproteobacteria bacterium
TGCTCAGGCTTACTGTTATCGCCCAGACCATTCGCCAGATGATGGCCCGCAATCGGACAATCACTGCCGTAATGATCCGGACTGTTTTTCTTTATGGCGTTAACGATCGGCCGACCGATCTTCATCGCTTTTTCAAACGTCTCCACTTTCACCCCGTAAGTACCGTCATGACCCGAACATCGCTCGATCATGGTGACTGCCGTACCCGGTATGAGGCCTAACAGGTCTCGTGTTTTGGGCCCCACGTTTTGCACGCGCTGATGGCACGACGCGTGATACACCACAGACCCGAGACTCACCGGAAAGTCGGTGTTTAGCAGACCCTCGCTATGACGCAGCATGAGATACTCGAACGGGTCATAGAAGGCATCCGCGACTTTGCGTACCTCGGGATCATCTGGGAACAACAGCGGCAATTCCTGCTTAAACATCAGCGCACACGAAGGCACGAGCGCAATCAGATCCCAACCCTCATCAACGCGCTTGGCCAACTGCGGAATGTTCTCTTCTTTTGCCTTTTGTACCGATTTAAGATCCCCCAACTCGAGTTTCGGCATCCCACAGCAGCGTTCTTTCTCGGCCGTGGTTACGGGTATCCCGTTATGCTCCAGGACAGCAACGAGGTCCTGACCCAGTCCTGGCTCGTTTCGGTTCACATAACAGGTGGCGAACAAAGCTACCTTTCCGGAGGTTTTCTTTCCCGGGGTCACTTCGCCGGTGACGGATCCTGAATTTGAGAGTTGTTTGCGCAGGGGTTTGGACTCGTACGGCGGAACCTTGGCGTCGGCGTGAATCCCTGCCACCGTCTGCAACACCTTGCGGATGGGCTTGGATCGGTTGGACGCGTTCACGACCACTGAAATCCCGGGCAGGCCAGCGACTTTCCCTACGGCGTCGGTGCTGCTCAATAGCTTGTCACGTGCTGAGGCGCCCTCTTTGTCGAACCGCACCGCCTTAGCACGAAGCATCAAGTGCGGAAAATCAATATTCCACTCATGCGGCGGTACATAGGGGCATTTCGTCATGTAGCACAGGTCACACAGATAGCACTGGTCGACCACTTTCCAATAGTCTGCTTTCGCTACGCCATCGACTTCCATGGTTTCTGATTCATCGATCAAATCGAACAGTGTCGGAAAACTGTCACAGAGCGACACACACCGGCGACAGCCGTGGCATAGGTCAAATACGCGCTCGAGCTCAGCGAAGAGCTTCGACTCGTCTTTGAAATCCGCACTCTGCCAATCGATTGGGTGGCGGGTGGGGGCTTGCAGGCTACCTTCCATTTTGTTAACCCATAGTTGAATTTAAAGACTGACGGGAAGCGCTCATGCGCTTCCCGTATCGTCCGTTTTTATTGCTCTTAGCCGTCCAGCGAATCCAGGGCTTTCTGGAAGCGGTTAGCGTGCGAGCGTTCGGCTTTGCCGAGGGTCTCGAACCAATCGGCGATCTCGTCGAAACCTTCGTCGCGCGCGGTCTTAGCCATACCCGGGTACATGTCGGTGTACTCATGGGTCTCACCAGCCACGGCGGCTTTGAGGTTGTCAGAGGTGCCGCCAATGGGCAGGCCGGTTGCGGGGTCGCCGGTCTCCTCGAGGTACTCGAGGTGTCCGTGGGCATGGCCCGTTTCACCTTCCGCTGTTGAGCGGAACACGGCCGCTACATCGTTATAGCCTTCGACGTCCGCCTTGGAAGCGAAGTAAAGGTAACGACGGTTTGCCTGGGATTCGCCCGCGAAGGCGTCCTTCAGGTTCTGCTCCGTTTTGGAGTTTTTCAAGGACATGATGGCCT
>JAYNKS010000184.1:0-3634 GCA_038111345.1 Gammaproteobacteria bacterium
ATGATTTCAACAATGTTGCCGGTACTCATAACATGATTCCTCTTAAAGGTTTCTTTTCTTTAATCTGTGTTTTGCGCGTTACGGTGATGGGCAGGAGGTTCGTGCGCCCTAGACAGCAGCTGCTCCGCTCACAATCTCAGAGATTTCCTGCGTGATTGCCGCCTGACGCGCCTTGTTGTACACGAGCTGTAGCTCATCAATCAGGTTGCCGGCGTTATCAGACGCTGACTTCATGGCCACCATACGGGCCGCCATCTCGCAGGCGATGTTTTCCACCACGCCGCGGTAGATCAGGGATTCAACGTAGCGCATCATCAGGCCGTCAATCACATCTCGCGCCTCGGGCTCATACAGGTAGTCCCAGTGATGGTCCAATCGCTCGTCGACTTCGGGCGTGGAAATCGGCAGCAGCTGATGCACGCTAGGCTGCTGCGTCATGGTCGTGACAAACCCGTTGTGTGCCAAAAACAACCGATCGATTCGCCCTTCACTGAACGCATCCATCATTACCTTCATCGCGCCCACAAGGTCCGCCAGCTGCGGCTTATCGCCCAGTTGGGTCGCCTCGGACACAATGTTGACACCGACTCGTTTGAAGAAGCCGAGGCCTTTTTTGCCAATGATCGTCACGTCGATCTCGACGCCTTTGGCCCGCCATTCGGACATACTCTGCACCACCTGTCGGAACAGGTTGATGTTGAGTCCGCCGCACAAGCCGCGGTCACTGGAGACGATCACAAACCCGACCCGCTTGGGCTCGCGCTCTTGGGTGAACGTGTGTTTGTACTCGAGGTTTGCTTGCGCGAGATGGCCCATGACGTTCGCCATTTTGTCGGCGTAGGGTCGCGCCTGGCTCATGCGCTCCTGGGCGCGACGCATCTTACTCGCTGCGACCATTTCCATCGCTTTGGTAATCTTTTGAGTATTCTGAATACTCTTGATCTTGGTTCGGATTTCCTTGGCGCCTGCCATGTCCCTTTATCCTTCCGGTGATCCCTAACGCGTATCGCTCGCTAACGACCTACCAGCTGCCGTTTGCCTTGAAATCCTTCAGCGCATCGTGCAGTCGCGACACTACGCTGTCGTTATAAGCCTGATCACGGTTAAGCTCATCCATGAAATCAGCATGCTGGCTCTTCATATGGCTTTGCATCGCGCCCTCGAACTCCACCACCTTTTTGGCGTCCACATCGTCAAGATAGCCTTCGTTGACTGCGAACAAACTCACCGCCATCTCAGCAACCGACATGGTCGAATACTGTTTCTGCTTCATCAGTTCGGTCGCGCGCTCGCCTCGCTCCAGCTGCTTGCGGGTCGCCTCATCGAGGTCCGAAGCGAACTGCGAGAAGGCCGCCAACTCCCGGTACTGCGCGAGCGCCAGACGAATACCACCGCCCAGTTTCTTGATGAGCGGACATTGCGCAGCGCCGCCCACGCGAGACACCGAAAGCCCTGCATTGATGGCGGGGCGGATACCGGCGTTAAAGAGATCGGTTTCCAGGAAGATCTGACCATCGGTAATGGAGATAACGTTGGTCGGAACGAACGCGGACACGTCGCCGGCCTGCGTCTCGATAATCGGTAGAGCGGTCAGTGAACCAGTCTTTCCCTTTACTTCACCGTTGGTGCGTTTCTCGACCTCTTCCGCATTAATCCGGGCCGCGCGCTCCAACAAGCGGGAGTGCAGATAAAACACGTCGCCCGGATACGCCTCGCGGCCCGGCGGGCGACGAAGCAACAGACTGACCTGGCGATATGCCCAGGCCTGTTTGGTCAGGTCATCATAAATAATCAACGCGTCTTCGCCGCGATCCCTGAAGTATTCGCCCATCGCGCAACCCGCATAAGGAGCGATGTATTGCATTGCCGCCGATTCCGCCGCGGATGCGGACACCACGATCGTGTGGTCCATGGCGCCATGCTCTTCGAGCTTGCTCACGACGTTTGCTACCGATGACGCCTTCTGGCCGATCGCCACGTAGATGCACTTGATGCCTGTGCCCTTCTGATTGATGATCGCGTCAATCGCAACCGCTGTCTTACCGGTCTGGCGGTCGCCAATGATCAGCTCGCGCTGACCGCGGCCAACCGGTACCATGGCATCGATGGACTTCAGACCCGTCTGAACCGGCTCCGAGACGGACTGACGCGTAATCACGCCGGGCGCAATGCTTTCAATGGGGGCACGGGCGGCGGCCTCGATCGGTCCTTTTCCATCAATCGGCTCGCCCAGCGAGTCCACCACGCGGCCCAGCAACCCCGGACCGGTCGGTACCTCGAGGATGCGACCGGTACATTTCACGGTATCGCCCTCAACGATGTGCTCATAGTCGCCCAGAACCACCGCGCCCACAGAATCCTGCTCCAGGTTCAGAGCGAGACCAAAGGTCTCATTGGGAAACTCGAGCATTTCGCCCTGCATCGCGTCCGCCAAGCCGTGGATTCGGCAGATACCGTCCGTCAAGCTGACCACGGTGCCTTCGGTGCGCGCTTCTGCACCCGCATCAAAGTCCTTGATCCGTTCTTTAATCAGTTCACTGATTTCGGATGGGTTCAGTTGCATAGACATTCTTTTTTTCCTCTTGCAGTCTTTTTCTGCACTTGGGTTAGCTGCTCACCGCAGCCGCTAATTTCTCTAATTGAGCCTTAACAGAACCATCAATCACGAGGTCACCGGCACGAATGACGGCGCCGCCGATCAGCGATGCGTCCGTGCTCACCTCCAGCGTGACTTTGCGACCGAGTTTCTTCTCCAGCGCCTGGGCTATTCTCTGCTGGTGCGCATCGGACACTGGTAACGCGCTCTCCACGCGAGCGGTAATCGTCCGCTCCTCCTCTGCCCGCAAGGTTTCAAACTGCTCTGCAATATCTTCAAGAGCCACGAGCCGAGCATTGCGCACGAGCAGCTGGACCAGATTTTTTCCAGCGTCATCCAGAAGATCGCCGCACCCGTCAATCAAAATCCCGGCGATATCGTCACCCCCCACTTTTGGGTGCGAAAACAGCGCGCTCACTTGCTCCTGACTCGCAAGATCCGCGAGACGTCTCAGCACCTCTGACCAGTGGGGGAAACGGCCGTCGTCCTTCGCAAGCTCGAACACAGCTTGCGCGTAAGGGCGGGCAGTAATGGCGTTATCGGACATGGGGCGTATTTAGTTTGTGCTCGCTCAACGAGATGAATAGATCTGGCGCCGGTTAGAGTTGTGAAATAAGGTCATCGAGCATCTTCGCGTGGGCGCCTTCGTCAACCTCTCGCTCAAGAATCTTCGCCGCGCCAGCAACAGCCAGTGCCGCGACCTGGGCGCGAAGGGCTTCGCGCGCCATGTTTACTTCCTTATCTATTTCACCCCGGGCCGAACTGAGAATCCGATCGCCCTCACTACGGGCGCTGCCTTTGGCTTCCTCGATCATCTCCGCCTCGCGTTTTTCGGCGCGACGGATGATCTCCTGCGCCTGATCTTTCGCTTCGCCGGTAACCTGCGCCACGTGTTCCTGCGCCTGAGCCTTGGCTTTCTGACCTTCCTCTGCCGCCGCCAAACCGTCCGCGATCTTGGCCTTTCTTTCGTTCAATGCTGAAACGATTGGGGGCCCGACCAGTTTCATACAGACCCAGACGAACACAACGACCGCGATA
>JAYNKS010000185.1:0-3619 GCA_038111345.1 Gammaproteobacteria bacterium
GCGCGCTCGATAATCTCGCTGACGTCGCGCGAGAGGGAGTCGGATGCGCTGATCCGCTCGAGCGTTTTTTGCATGAGTCCGCGACGGCCTGGCTCAAAGCGCCGCCACAGGTTGAAGGCTGAAGCAAGCCGCGCCGCGACCTGCGGATTTTTGGCATCGGTCTCCAACAGCTGATCCGCCACAAAGGTATAGCCGTGACCGCTGGGAGAGTGGAAGCGCAGCGGATTGGCATGGGCAAAGGCGCCGATCAGGGCGTGCACCTTGTTGGGGTTATCGCTGTGATAGCAGGCGTGGCGCGTGAGCGCTTGTACGCGTGCCAGCGTGTCGTCGCGTCGCGATACGGCCTGCACGCGCAACCATTTATCCATCACGAGCGGATAATCCCGCCAGCGGCCTTCAAAAAAGCTGAGCGCCTCATCACGCGCTGGGCCAACATGATGGGCAAGCGCCGACAGTGCCGCGATCGCATCCGTCATGTTGTCTGCGCGAGTTAATTGCTTGAGAGCGAGGGCGACGATGGTGTCGTCTTCGAGCAGCATGAGGTAGGACAGACAGGTGTTTCGAAGGGCCCGCACGCCTGCGCTGGCGGCATCGAGCTGAGGACCACCCGTTGGCGCAAGGGAGTCGTAGTGCGCGAAAAAATCGTCGCGGAAACGCTTCGCGAGGGCAGTCATCACAGCCTGACGGGCCTCGTGAATCAGCATCGGATTAATGTCGTCGACGAATTCGCTTAGGTAGCTTTCGTCTGGCAATCGCAACGCGAGCGCCTGAAACGCCTGATCATCAAACGTGTTTTTGAGCGTTTCGCCAAAGGCATGAGCGAAGGACTCATTCAGCGCCGGGTCATCGCAGGGCTCTACGCGACGCAGGATCTCTTTACGCGCAAGGGTCTGACCGGCGTCCCAGCGGCTAAAGGGGTCATCGTCGTAGCCCGCCAGCACGGCCAGATCGGCGTCGTTCTGGTCCGTTTCCACAATAATCGGAGCGGAAAATCCTCTCAGAAAAGAGACGATAGGCTGGCTTTTAACGCCATGAAACTCAAAGGCCTGCTCGGGTTCGCTGAAGTCCAGCAGGTGCTCATGTGCGGCCTCGCCGCCGCCGTCCAGCACAGTTGGGATCGCCTCGCCTGCGCGATCAAAAAGCGCGACGGCGATAGGCATCTGAAGCGGAGCCCGGCCTTGGCCAAGGCTGTCTGGATTGCTTTGAGCGATGGCCAGCCGGTACGTCGAGCGCTCTTGATCAAAGCGGCCCGTGGTGCGGATCCGGGGCGTGCCAGACTGCTCGTACCAGCGCCTGAACTGTGACAGGTCTTTGCCGCTGGCGTGTTCGATGGCGCTCACAAATTCATCGGTGGTAACGGCCTGGCCGTCGTGGCGTTCGAAGTAGTGGGTGCAGCCCGCGAAGAATGCCGGCGCGCCGACCAGGCGACTCAGCATGCGCACCACTTCGGCCCCTTTGATGTAGACCGTCAGCGTATAGAAGTTGTTGATCTCAACGAAGGAGTCGGGCCGCACGGCGTGGGCCATAGGACCGGCATCCTCGCGAAACTGCTGGGTGCGCACGAGGTTGGCGTCCTCGATGCGCTTAACCCCCGCCGAGCCGTGGTCGGCGCTGAACTGCTGCTCACGGAATACCGTGAAGCCCTCTTTGAGGCTGAGCTGGAACCAGTCGCGTAGGGTGACCCGGTTGCCCGACCAGTTGTGCAGGTACTCGTGGCCGATGACGTCGCGAACGCCTTGGTAGTCCTGATCGGTCGCGGTTTCAGGCAGCGCCAGCACGTAGCGGGTGTTGAAGACATTAAGGCCCTTGTTTTCCATCGCGCCCATGTTGAAGTCTTCAACCGCGACAATGTTGTATTGCGACAGGTCGTACTCGCGGCCGTAGGTGTTTTCATCCCAGACCATGGATTCCCGAAGGGCAGAAAGCGCGTAGTGGCATTGGGACAGATCACGCGAGCGGGCGTAAACCCGAAGCTGCACCGGCTGGCCGGATTGCGTCGTGAACCGGTCCTCAAGAAACTCGAGCTGCCCTGCCACCACCGCGAAAAGATAGCTGGGCTTGGGGTGAGGATCGTCCCAGACGGCAGTGTGCCACTCTCCGTCGTCGTGGCTGTCAAGCAGGTTGCCATTGGCCAGCAGCACCGGATAGTCGGCTTTTTTTGCCGTGAGGGTCACGCGGTAAACCGAGAGCACATCCGGGCGATCCAGAAAATAGGTGATTCGGCGAAAGCCCTCGGGCTCGCACTGCGTGCAGAGCGTATCGGCTGAGGCGTAAAGACCGTTTAATTCCGAGTTCGCTGCTGGATTGATCTCGGTTTCGATCTCCAGTTTGGCCTGCTCAAACGCTCGGTTTAGCGTGAGCGTCTGATCATCACGCTGCCAGTCGTTGCCGTTTAGCTCTTTGCCGTCGAGTGATATCCGGATAAGGTCGAGTTTTTCGCCATGCAGAACCAGCGGCCGGGCATGATCGCCGTTTCTGTGCACCGAAAGACGTGACAACACGCGCGTGCGGGTGCGGTCCAGACGAAAATCAAGCTCGATGGTGCTGATCCGGTAATCCGGCGGCGCGTAATCCTTGAGATAAATGCGCTGACTGAGCTCGGCGTCTTTGCTCATGCGACCACCGCGATCAGAAAAATCACGAATCCCACCACAGCAAGAATCGGAAGGACAACGGCGGGCCAGTCTTTAGGCGCCTCGCGACTTTGTTGCATCATGGCCTTAACGCCCGGGAAAAACCACAGGATGACAACCAGCGCGAGCACGCCGATCAGGATTTTTTCCCAGGTGGCCATCGATCTACCTTCTACGTTGGCTCAGGCGACGTCCGGCTTGATCCGGAGCCAGAATAAAGCGAGTTAAAAACATCGGCTAATTATATATTTTTCATACGAAACTTCTCGTGATCAAACCACGTCACCGATATCGAAAATTAATTCTCGTGAAATAAACCCAAGGTCGGAGTAGGATGGGACGACGTGGTCAGGTCGCGAGCCGCAACGCCTTTCGGGCATGCGAAGTCGGTTGGCCCGCGGTCTTTCCACCCGATGTAGAAACTTACCAACTGCCGGTACGTGAGGGAGACCATCCTGAATGAATGAAGCGCAGCAGATAGACCTTAACCATCGAATCGATAAACTTCGATCTGAGCATCGCGCGCTCGACGAAGAGCTTGAAAATCTGTCACACGATCCGCTCACCGACGATCTGCAGATGCAGCGGCTGAAAAAGCGAAAACTATTCTTAAAAGACAGTATCGACCACCTGGAGCACAAACTGGCTCCTGAGTTGTCAGCCTGACCTCACCCTAGTCAACAAAAAAGCCCCCGCGATGCGGGGGCTTTTTTTCGATCCGCGCTAGGATCAATAACGATAGTGCTCGGCCTTGTACGGACCGTCCTGCGACACGCCGATGTAATCCGCCTGCTCTTTCGAGAGCGTGGTTAGCTTGGCGCCAATTTTCTCAAGGTGCAGTCGGGCGACCGCCTCATCAAGATGTTTGGGCAGGATGTAGACCTCGTTCTGGTACTGGTCGCGGTTTTTAAACAGCTCAATCTGCGCCAGTGTTTGGTTGGTGAAGGAGTTGGACATCACGAAGCTCGGGTGGCCTGTGGCACAGC
>JAYNKS010000186.1:0-3612 GCA_038111345.1 Gammaproteobacteria bacterium
CCTTGAAGATCTAAAAGAACATTTTCAAATTGTGCGAGACTTGAGTAAACGTGTTTTCTCAATCAGTCACTGACCTCATGATCGGAACAAAGCAATACAAAGCGCAACTGCAGGTTACGCTGACTACAAAAAAGGGGGAGATGTTTCGCCACCCCATCGAGCTGGTGGTGGACGCCGACAGTAAGAAGATGGCAGAAACAATTATCAAAGAAAGCACGATCACATCCGAAGTCACCTCGATCTCCCTAACCGCGATTCATCATGTGGGTCGCAACACGACCGGTGGATCAGCGGCGCCAAAGTGAGGAATTTTTGCCGTCCATTGGGTTGGGTCAGCGCCATTACGGCGAGCCTTTTTATTTCTGGATGTCAAAAAGAGGATCCGTGTAACTGCGAAGTACCGCGCGTATGCTGCCGTGGGTTGGTCCCGCAGTGTGCAGCCTGCGAGGAGGGTCTTACGGTCGAGGCATGGCTGAAAAAGACGTGCCCGAATGGTGAGAACGATGCCTATTACGGCGGTTGGGACGAGACCAATCAGAAGTCGATATGGGTGTGTGAGACGGTGGAACGGGAGAAAGTCCAAGTTATCGAGTGACGCCAAGAGGCGGCGCCGATAAAAACGGAACATTGGTTTACTATAGGACCCATAATGGCGAATCCGTATCAAGCTTGCCGAAAAAAATGACGCACTGCTTCAGGGAAATAAGAATGTTTTTTGCCGGTCTGGTTGCCGTTCTGCTCACGGCGGCCCAGCCGGCATCGGCAGACGGGCGGATCTACACGGTGGGCATCGTGCCGCAGTTTGAGACCAGCCGGTTACACGGGATCTGGCGACCGATACTGGATCGATTGGAATCCGAGACAGGGCTTAAATTTGTGATCCGCGGGTCGTCCACCATTTCTCAGTTTGAGATTGAATTTGCCGCCGGGCAGTTTGATTTTGCGTACATGAATCCCTATCACTTGGTGATAGCAAACGACAGCGCGGGGTATATCCCGATTGTTTATGATGGGGGGCGTGAGTTGTCTGGGGTTCTGGTTGCGAGCAAGAGCAGTGGGATTACTTCCCCCGAGCAGTTGGACGGCAAGGTGATTGCCTTCCCGGCACCAAACGCGCTTGGCGCTTCCCTGATGATGCGACAGGAGCTCACCGATGCATTCAAGATTTCATTTACTCCCCGTTACGTCAAAACCCATGATTCCGTTTACATCAATGTTTTGGTCGGTGAAGCGCAGGCGGGCGGGGGTGTGCAGGCGACTTTGCGTCGTCAAAAGCAGCAGTATCAGGATAATTTGGTGGTAATTCACAAAACGCAATCTGTGCCACCGCACCCGCTTGCCGCGCTGCCGAGTGTTCCGCAAGACATTCGAGAGCAAGTCCGGACTGCGTTACTTAAAATGGGCGAGACCGATCAGGGGCGGGAACTGCTGAGCAAGGTGCCCATCTCAGCCATTGCGCCTGCCGATTTATCCCTTTACATCCCCCTTAAGAATCTTGGTCTGGATCGCTTCTATCAAAAGCCGTAACGGGTAATGGGCCTACGACTCCGGTTTGCGCTGCCTCTGCTGATCAGCCTTGGGTTGATCCTGCTCGCGCTCCAGTTTTACTGGACTCCCCTGCAACTTAAAACACAAAAGGACGAATTTCGTCAGACCAACGTATCGATTCTGGGAGGCGCTGAATCCGCGCTGATTCGCGATCTACTGGCCAGGGACATCGGGTCAACTTTTGCAAATCTTGATCTTTTAAAGCAGCGACATCAAAACACCTGGGTCAATCTCTCCTACATCAACGACAGCGGCTTGCAGATTTATCCCCTATTTGAGGATCCGACAACCCTATTTGATTCCAGCGGTCTGATCCACGTTCGCTATCCCCTCTCTATCTCGGGCACCGATCTGGGTGTCCTTGAGGTCGATGTCAATTGGAGGGGTAAGCGTGACGAGGTGCTTGCTGGTATCGCGCAAATCCGAAATCTAATTATTGGGTTAATCGTCGTGGTCATTGGTATCACGTTGGCCAGTTTTCAGGGCGCGGTGCTTCGGCCGTTAAGAGAGCTGAGTCAGGCCACCGATAATATTGCCCAGCGTAATTTTGACGTGTCGCTTCCCAAGCCTCCGGCAAATGAGATAGGGGGGCTTAGTCGGTCCTTCGGGCTGATGCTTCGGGAGTTGAATTTTGAAAAAGAGGTGCTTGATGCGCACGCCATCATCTACGAAGCGGATGCAAGCGGTGCCCTAATGAAAGTGAACGATCATTTGATTGAGGTCAGTGGCTTTTCCCGCGAGCAGCTTTTAGGCAGGGACCATTTATTCCTAATGGACGAAAGCCCTGATGGGCAAGACCCAGCCGGTATCACAACCGCCATTCGGGGAGGGGCCGTCTGGAGCGGTGAGCTGCGTAATCTGACCCGCGAGGGCCGGCCCTACTGGGTGAGCGCCACCATCGCGCCGCTTCTAGACGAAAACGGGCAGGTCGAGCGTTACCTATCGATCCAGACGGACATTACGGCGCAAAAGAATGAAGAGCGCGCCCGGTTCGAGGCGGAGACGCGAGCGGCCACCGATGTGCTGACCGGGCTTTACAACCGGCGGCGTCTGGATCAGGAGTTGGAAAAAGCGGTTGAGCGCCGTAACCGCTACGAGCTGGATTTTTCAATCATGCTGCTCGATATGGATCACTTTAAGTCTGTGAACGATACCTATGGTCATCTGGTGGGTGACGACGTGTTGATTGCGCTTGCGGATCTTCTGAGGCAAGAAGCAAGAAAGGTAGACACTCTGGGTCGATGGGGTGGAGAAGAATTTCTGATTATTTGTCCGGGTGTCGATGTTGACGGTGCAAGGACCCTTGCGGAAAGAATTCGCAGCGCCGTCGAAACCCATCGGTTTGAAACTGTCGGGTTCAAAACAATCAGTGTGGGAGTAGTGTCGTGCACGCGTGACGAAACCATCACGGGTTTGTTGGCCCGGGCCGATGCAGCGCTTTATGAGGCGAAAGAATCCGGGCGTAACCGCGTGATTGCGCGATAAAACACAACGCCACGTCTTGACTCAGGGGAGCCCTGGAAAAGAGTTCACAAATTCGATCTTGAAATCGGCAAAACTTGTGACGTACTCGATGGTGAAGTCCGGGAACGAATCCACGAACTCCCACTCGCCGCAGTCATCTGCGAAAGAGCTTTTCTTTTCAACCTTAAGATCAGGAAAGGATTGAACCTCTTCAACCTTAAAGTCTGCAAAACTGGTAACAACCTGCACCTTGCCGTAAAGTTTCTTGCCGTTTAGCGTGCAGTCGCTATCGATGCTGCCGGCAAATGCGCTGCTCGAAAGCACAGCGAATAAAGCTAGATATTTCATTGATCTGTCATCACTCTGGTGGAATGAAGTGGTCTAGTAAACACGTCATCATACAGAATACTGCGATGACCGATAATTTTCGATGGGCATTCTGTCTTGCAGCCTTGATCATCCTGACTGGTTGCGCCGGCCCTAGCAATGAGCTCTCCTGGGGGTGGTACGTGATATCCCCCAATACGGCTGAGGGCATGGCGAACATTCGATTCCTCCTCGGGGGATTGAAGGATACGGTGATACTGTCACTCGTTTCTA
>JAYNKS010000187.1:0-3597 GCA_038111345.1 Gammaproteobacteria bacterium
CCTCCAGCACAGCGCCGAGCTCCTCGGAGAACAGCATGCCAAGTGGATCTTCCACAGGACCGATGTCCAGATCGAGAGAGCAACGACTCGCAAATGCCATCTCCAACAGGGTCACAATCGCACCCCCATCGGAACGGTCGTGGTAAGCCAAAAGCTGGCCATGAGCCAACAGGTGTCGGGTGAATTTGAAGAACTCGCAAAGATCATTGGGACGGTCAACGTCGGGCGCTTTTGTGCCGACCTGCGCGTACACCTGAGCCAGCGCAGACGCACCCAATCGATTGCGTCCGCGGCCCAGATCCACCAATATCAACGTTGAGGGTCCGGACCGCAGAAGCTCCGGGGTTACCGACGATCGGACGTCCGCCACCGGGGCAAATGCTGTCACGACCAGAGACACCGGAGACGTTACCAAGCAGTCACCGCTCGCCTGCTGCCATCGGGTGGCCATGGACATCGAGTCCTTGCCTACCGGAATGGATATGCCAAGCGCTGGACAGAGTTCCATCGCCACCGAGTGAACCGTGTCGTAAAGCGCTGCATCCTGGCCGGGCTCACCGGCAGCCGCCATCCAGTTTGCACACAGACGAATATCAGACAGTTTTGAAATACCGGCGCACGCTATGTTTGTGATCGCTTCACCCACTGCCATCCGCCCGCTGGCGGGCGCATTGATAAGCGCAAGAGGCGTGCGCTCCCCCATTGCGATCGCTTCACCGGTCGTTCCATCAAAGCCTGCGGTGGTGATCCCAGCGTCCGCAACGGGAACTTGCCACGGACCGACCATCTGATCCCGGGAAATCTGGCCCCCGACGCTTCGATCCCCGATCGTAACCAGGAACGTCTTGTCGGCCACACAAGGAAGGCGCAGCACGCGCTCAAGCGCCTCGCTGATTTCAATATTGTCGGTTAGAAAAGGGGCATAGTTTGACGATCGATGGACAGCTTCCCGATGCATTCGTGGCGCGTTGCCAAAAAGTAAGGGCATTGGAAGGGACACGGCATCCTGCTGATCGCCGTCGCGACCGAGAATTAACTGCTCACTCTGGGTGGCTCGCCCGACCACACCATAAAGGCAGCGCTCACGTTCGCACAGTTCCACAAATAAATCCATTTGATCCGGCGCAATGGCAAGAACATAACGCTCCTGTGCCTCATTGCACCACAGCTGCATCGGCGACAGGCTCGCGTCGTCGCTTGGGATCTGGTCCAGATGAAAATGTGCTCCCAAACCCGCATCGTGAACCAGTTCCGGCAACGCATTGGACAGGCCCCCGGCTCCCACATCGTGGATGGAAACAATCGGATTCTCTTCGCCAAGCGCAATGCAGCGATCAATGACTTCCTGGCAACGCCTTTGCATCTCTGCGTTACCTCTCTGGACGGAAGCGAAGTCCAGTGCCGCATCGCTTTTACCCGAGTCCACACTTGATGCTGCGCCGCCGCCAAGACCGATCAGCATCGCCGGACCGCCCAGCACCACAACCATGGCATCGACAGGAATCGGGCGCTTCTGAACGTGACCATCGCGAATGTTTCCCATCCCGCCGGCGATCATGATCGGCTTGTGGTACCCGACGCGACAGCCCGCCTCGCCCGTATCAGACGATATCTCAAGCGTTCGGAAATAGCCGGCAATGTTTGGACGACCAAACTCGTTATTGAAAGCGGCCGCGCCGATCGGGCCTTCCAGCATAATCTGTAGCGGCAAGGCGATCCTATCCGGCGATTGCAACGGCAATTCCCACGGCATGGGTAAATCCGGAATTCGAAGGTCGGATACCGAAAAACCTGTTACGCCTGCCTTGGGCTTGCCCCCGCGCCCGGTCGCGCCCTCATCCCGAATCTCCCCGCCCGATCCGGTGGCGGCACCCGGAAAGGGAGAAATCGCCGTGGGGTGATTATGGGTCTCCACCTTGGCGACGAGATGCAGGGGCTCCGCGAATTGCCGGTATTCGCCGTCCGTTGGGTCAGGCAAAAACCAGGAGGCGTCATAACCTTTCAGCACCGCCGCATTGTCTTTATAAGCACTCAAGGTATCGACGCCATGGCGGGTATGAGTCGTTCGGATCATCTCGAACAGGGATAACTCGCAGGGCTGGTCATCGATCGACCAGGACGCATTGAATATCTTATGGCGGCAGTGCTCAGAATTGACCTGCGCGAACATCATCAACTCGGCGTCGGTGGGATTTCGCCCAAGAGCCCTAAACGAATCCGCGAGATATTCACACTCCTGCAGGGTTAACGCGTATCCGTGCTGCCTGTTGGCTTGCGTGAGCGCCTGCAAGCCACCGTTTATGACGTCGACAAAACCCAACGGACCGGGAATAAGCTCCTTGAAGACTTGCGTGAGTTCTTCAACGTGATGGGCGACCGACTCCGTCATGGGATCATGAATCAACATTTCCCATCGAGCGAGATCCACCTGACCCTGATCGGCCATCCTGATCGGCCAAACCGTCCCACGCTCAATACGGCGAATATCCTCAAGACCGCAACGTTGGGCTATGTCCGTGGCTTTCGTTGACCATGGCGACCGAGTCCCAAAGCGCGGCACCACCAGAAGCTGATCGCGAGCGTCGCGAATCGCCGATCCTTTGGCCAGGGTTCCGTCGAGCAGGTTCTCTACGGTAGCGAGAGCATCACCTCGAGGGGGGCTGCTCGAATCAATCAGGTAAAAATAGTGCGGGCATGGCGCCTCTCGCGCGAGATTCTGATCGCGCAAATGCCTGGAGAAACGCTCAAGAGCAAAAGGAGAGAGCGCCGGGCCGCCGCCTAAAATCAGCACGCGAGCCAGCGACCCCGGTCGCTAGGAGGCAATCGACGCCTCTAGATCAATGCCCAGGCGAGCCGCCACTTCCTCATAGGACTCCACGACGCTGCCCAGACTCTGTCGAAATCGATCCTTGTCTAGTTTTTTACGCGATTGAGCGTCCCAAATACGGCATCCATCGGGCGTGAACTCGTCCCCCAGAACCACCTGGTTATCAAAACGACCAAATTCCAGCTTGAAGTCCACCAACAGCATACCGGCATCTGCAAACAGGCTTTTCAGGATGTCATTCACTTTAAAGGTTTGGGCTTTCATGACCTCAATTTCAGCCGGCGTGGCCCAGCCAAAAGCCTGCGCGTGATATTCATTGATCATCGGGTCATGTAGCGCGTCATTTTTCAGGAAGAATTCGAACGTCGGGGGAGACAAGACCTGACCCTCTGCTACCCCCAAGCGACGGCACAAGGAACCGGCCGACAGATTTCTCACCACGCACTCCAACGGGATCATCTCCAAGCGCTTTACGCGCGACTCGCAGTCGCTGACCAACCGATCGAACTGGGTAGCGATACCCTCTTGCGCCCGATGCTGCATGATGAACGCATTAAAGTGGTTGTTGACGGCCCCCTTGCGATCCAGTTGTTCCACTTTCTCGCCGTCGAACGCAGAGGTGTCGTTACGAAATTCAACTAGAAGCCGCGAGGGATCGTCGGTCAAAAAGACAGACTTGGCTTTCCCGGCGTAAAGGAGATCGCCTTTGTTCATCAAGCTGCGCTACCGGCGATAGCCTGTCAGAGGACGCCTGCCGAACGCATGGCCAC
>JAYNKS010000188.1:0-696 GCA_038111345.1 Gammaproteobacteria bacterium
TTTTTTGCGTTTGAGACAATATTTTAGGTCACCCCGTTACTAATAAAACCAATTAAAACCCCAAAAAAAAAAAATGCTCATCCAGCCACGACTCGATCGCCCGGCTTACTGTTTGAAAGCACCTCAGAGAACACGTCCCACGGTTTCTCGCTGGTTAAGTGCCGCACAACACAGGCGCGTGGCATCCGAGCCTCAAGCGCTGCCATCGATAGAGCGCGATCATCCTCGAGAGAGCACAAATTCCACTCGTCCACCACACCTTGTAGCAACTCGACACAGGCCTCGACATCCTTATCAGCCAACATGGCAAATACGGCGCGCGTCACCCCCGTAACCGGCTCGACGGTTAACTCATCGCGCAAACCCGCTACTGCGTGCGGGTTGTGAGCTACGTCAAGCCAAATCGGTATCGCGCCATCGATCCGCTCCCGACGTCCGGGAAGCGCGGCCGAGAAGAGCGCCTCCACATGCTCTTGTTTTACGGGCAACCGGTCCGACAGGTGATAAAGACAGGCAAGCGCACCGCTGAGATTGGCGGCTCGCACGGCACTACAGCTTCCCAGGATCCAGCGATGAGGCAAGTCGGTCCCTCTCCTCAGGGCCCAATCATCCGTCCGAGGAGTGGAGAGCGTCCAGCTCCAGCCCGAGCCCGGCTCGCCTTCCAGTGTGTAGTTTTCCCCACTGATGAGCGCATCG
>JAYNKS010000188.1:706-1665 GCA_038111345.1 Gammaproteobacteria bacterium
GCTTTAGCCTCTCTTTGACCGATTTTGGTGGATCTGGATCAGCCACAACCGCTTTGGATTGATATCGAAAGATACCGGCTTTTTCAGCGCCGATGCGCTCGCGAGTGCTTCCAAGCCAGGCCTGATGATCGAGTTCCACCGAGGTGATCACTGCTAAATCGGCGCTCATCAGATTCACAGCGTCGAGTCGTCCCCCCATGCCGACCTCCAGTATTGCCACTTGAATATCCGAGTCCGCCATCAACTTGAAAGCGGCCAAAGTGCCGAACTCAAAATAAGTTAGGGGAATCTCCTGTCGGGCCACATCAACAGCGGAAAAAGCGCGACACAACGCTAGCGCCTCAACGTCCTCACCATCTAGACGAACCCGCTCGGTGTAACTTATGAGGTGTGGGGAGGAATAGCACCCAACGGAATACCCTGCCGAGAGATACACCGTTTCCAGTAATCTGGCGGTGCTCCCTTTCCCATTGGTTCCACCGACAACAATGACCGTACTCGGCCTGGGGAGCCGTAAACGGTGTAATACACGCCGGGGTCGATCGAGGCTTAAATCGATGGAGCGAAAATGAACGGATTGGATGTACGTCGTCCACTCATCCAGGCTTGACCCGGTGTTCGGCCGCATCGAAAAGGGATCAGCGGGACGGCGAAAATCAGGTGATCTCGTCAGGGAAGACGAGATCAATGTCTGCCGAGATGACAGGCTCAAATCCCAAGGTTTCAACAGCTTGCGCGATCGTTTCACGAAGTTCATTTCGCTTAACCACTCTATCGATCGCCCCGTGTTCAAGCAGAAACTCCGACTGCTGAAACCCTTCAGGCAATTTCTCACGTACCGTCTGCTCGATCACCCGAGGACCGGCGAAACCGATGAGCGCGTGCGGTTCGGCAAAGATCAGATCGCCCAACATCGCCAAACTGGCCGACACGCCTCCCATAGTCGGATCCGTTAACAC
>JAYNKS010000188.1:1675-3594 GCA_038111345.1 Gammaproteobacteria bacterium
CGCCGCCACTAGCCGAAAAACACACAAGAGGCTGACGACGCGACCGGGCATCGTCAACCGCTCGGGTGAATTTTTCACCCACCACCGCCCCCATGGAGCCCCCCATGAACTGAAATTCAAAAGCGGCGGCCGTAATGGGGATCCCGTAGACGGTGCCGTGTCCTGCAAGTAACGCTTCAGCTTCCTGGCTTTGTTTGGTTGCCTCAGCGAGGCGTTCCCTGTAGCGTTTTGAGTCTTTGAACGCTAGCACATCCACTGCTTTCAGGCCTTGCCCGATCTCCTCGAACTTACCATCATCGAAAAAAGCTGCCAATCTCGCCCGGGCGCCTAGACGCATATGATGATCACACTTCGGGCAGACCTGAAGGGATCTATCAAGGTCAGCGCCATAGAGAACCGCGCTGCATTCCGCACACTGGCGCCATAGCCCCTGAGGCACTCCACGACGAGTTGCAGCAGATGCCGCGTCCTTGATCTTGGGAGGGATTAACCGATCAAACCAGCTCAACGATAGTGACCTCTGATTACGGGTTAGGCTCAGCGATTTGGCGGGTCTGATCCCAGAGCCTGACCGCGTCACAGAAGCTATGAATCTTACCTGCATTCTTGATGCCGGGCGAAGACTCTACACCCGAACTGACATCCACCCCCCAGGCGCCTGTCCGAGTCAATGCCTGACCCACATTGACAGACGTAAGCCCGCCAGCCAAAAGCACTGGCGCAGGCAAACGGACATTTGCCCGCTCCCAGTCAAAGGTTTTGCCGCTACCGCCGACTTGCGAGGGGCTGAAGGTGTCCAGAAGAAAAGCCGCTGCGTGCGGATGCGCAGCCCCAACGCGGGCTACGTCCACAGACTCTTTCATGGAGATCGCTTTTATGTAGGGTAAATTGAAGCGCTCGCAGTGTTCGGCCGATTCATCACCGTGAAATTGCAGGATGGACAGGCGGACCTGCGCGAGCACCTCTCGAACAAAGGATTCGGACGGATCCACAAAAACCCCTACGACAGTCAGGAACGCAGGTAGATCGTGGACCACATGGGCAGCGACTGTTGGGTCTATGTAACGTGTGCTTTGCTCGAAAAACATGAGCCCAATTGCATCGGCACCCGCCTCTGCGGCAGCCAGCGCATCTTCGGAGCGTGTGACACCGCAAATTTTTATTCTGCTTCGCACGTGTGTATTTTAACGTGGACCCCTGCCTGAAGCCTTACCAAAACGAGAGCGGTTCCGGTGGATCAGGCATGTGAAATCGAGACGGGTACTGAACGCCCGTCAGGTATAGCCCAGCGGCGGGGGCCGTTACCCCGCCCTGGCGACGGTCACGACTGTCTAAGATTTCGCGCGCCCAGGAGACGTCTTGAGCGCCTGATCCGATGGACATGAGCACGCCCGCGATATTTCGCACCATGTGATGTAAGAATCCGTCGGCCTCAATGTCGAACCATGTCCACAGGCCTTTCTGACTAATTGAGAATTTCCGAACGTGGCGAATCGGCTGTCGTGATTGGCAATGAACGGATCGATAGGCAGAAAAGTCATGTCGGCCAATCAAACATCTAGAGGCGTGGCGCATCTTGTCGCGTTCTAGGGGCTCGTGGGTCCATGTGACTCGCTCAGCCAGAACCGTCGGGCGCACCGGCCGCGTCAGCATGATGTACCGATAAGCCCGACCAGAAGCGCAGAAACGGGCGTGAAACTCATCGGGAACCTGCCTTGCCCAGGTCACCACGACCCCATCTGGGAGGTTCGAGTTTACGCCCTTAACCCACGCCCTGAGCGGACGAAGTGATGTGCTCTCAAAATGAATCACCTGCCCAAGCGCGTGGACACCCGTATCGGTTCGGCCCGCTGTCACCACTCTTACCTCGTGGTCGGCGACTTCACGAAGGGCTCGCTCGATTTCCTCCTGGACGGTAG